>JAYEGV010000262.1:0-18618 GCA_034659235.1 Methanobacteriota archaeon | reverse complement strand
CCAATACTTTGATTTTGCCCATGAGAAAATGCAGATAATTTTAAAAGTCGAATTGAAGTATGCTTCTTTGTGGGAGAAGTTTAAAAAATGTAGGAAATTTTCTAAAACGTGAGTTGTTACGATTTTTTCAGTGAAATCACTATATCCTCAAGTTTTACCGCAGAGTACGCGGAGAACGCAGAGGATTGAATCAGTCTTAAAACTCTGCGCCCTCTGCGATCTCCGCGGTGATAAATCACTGGATTTTTAGACAGTGCCCGAAAAATTAACTCCGACGCCCCACCGCTTCCAGCCCCGCCAGCCCAAGAATACCGCGAGCACGAGCACCGCTCCGGCGATCCACCATTTCTTCGCATTCAACTTAAGAGAGAACGGCACCTTTGGAGCTACCACAATTCCGACCTGCATCGGATCCGAGATCCGGATGTCGCCATCCTCATCCTTGAAGCGGATGCCGGTAGTTATGCTGTATATCTTTGGAACCGCATCACGATCAGTGCTGACCTTAAACGACGCGATTGCAGGCTCCCCGTGTGCAATCGTGCCGAGACGCTCCTGATTGCTAACCGCAGTAAAAGGCAGCATGTCGCTGATCCGAGCGATCGCATCCGTTGCAGTCTCCTCGCCAGTATTCTGGTACGTTATGTTCAGAAATCCGGTCCCTCCCACCAGTAAAGTGGATGAGACATCGATAACCTCAAAATCAACCTCTTTCTCAACTACAATCGTTATGGTCTGGTTCTTTTTTTCTGTCGTATTCCAGTAATTGATATCCGGCTCGCCAGAAGTGCCACTCACCTGCACATTCCAGATGTGATCATAACAGATCTCAAGGCGCAGCCCATAGATGCCAGCGGGTGCGTTACGATCGATATGGACCGGAAACCGCACAGTTGCAATTTTTCCGGCTTCGATGGATGTAATATTCTGCACATCCTCTGTAACATCGACTGGCGCACCATCTGCAAAGAGCGAGACATCGACCATATTTGCGGCTGATTTTTCAAGTTCTGTCGCAAGTTCAACTTCGGCAAGTTTTGTTTCATCATCATAATCAGAATCATCCGGATCAAGGTACTCATCTCCCTTGATTTTGAGGATTGCCCCATAATTCTGTAGCGTGATCTCGAGTATTGCATCCTCGCCGCGATCGAATTCACCATCTCCGACAAGTGTCGCAATCAGGTACGGTTCGCCTGTGACATCATAATAATTCGTGGATCGGGTGTAGCTCTCAGGGACGTACCCGCTTCCGACCGCAACCGGCACCGCAAGCAACAGAGCGGTTGCGACGATGGTAATCATAACAACAACATTAGTTCGCACAGAGATCACCTGCTCAACCGTCCGGTTCATCCGCTTTCGGAGTGTCTTCGGCAGTGTTTCCGAGATAGTATTGCACTCCGTACCGCACTCCGATTGCTATGAGCACGAGAAGTACGATCAAGAGAGCCAGAAGAACATAAGGCTTTACCTTCTTGGATATCGGTATCAGAGGTGCTATCGTGACCATTGCAATCATGGACTCTGATACCTTTAAATCCCCTGCAACATCCTTGAACCTGATCTCGGTATCGATTCCATAAGGCTTTATCGTGGCATCGGAATCCGTATCGAGTACGAATACGCTGGTTGCGCTCGCTCCCGGGACGAGCGTTCCGATATATGCCTGATCATCGGTGCTGCTGAACGGATCGGTCACGCTGATCCGTGCCACCGCTTCGGTTGCGGTCTCCTCACCGGTATTCTTGTAGGTTATGGAGAGCGTCCGGTCGTCCTCGCCTGCACGGAGATCTGATGATACGTTTGTAACCTCGAAATCCGCCAGTTTCTCAACGGTTATGTAGAGTACCTGGGTCTGGTTGAGTATATCGTACCAGAGGTTCACGTCAGCTCTACTTTCAGAGACGTTTCCGCTTACCTGCGCGTTCTTCTGGTACATGTAGCTCGTGGCAAGTACTATTGGGTATGTACCGGCAGGAGCGTTCTCATCGATCTCGATGTTGAATCTGACAGTCTCACGCGCTCCCTTATCCCCCTTGATCGATCCTGCCTGCTGCGGTCCCGATTTCACCTCGATTGGGCTCTCCTCTGGCGCTGCGAGCATTGCAGTGATCCCGATCGCATTCACCTGCTGGAGTTCATATCCGAGTTCCATCCTGGCGAGATCAATCTCTTCATCATCATCAGGCATGCGGTCGGATTCGTATCCAAGAACAACTCCACGGTTGATTAGATCAATTGGAAGCGTGACCTCGTCGCCGCGATCGAACTTTTCGTCTCCGACGATCGACGCCATCAGGTTTGGCTTGCCGTAGACGTCGTAGAAGTTCTTCGAGAACGTGAAACCCGGCGAGAGTTTGTCTGGTAAGCCGGCGGCAGTTGCTGTGTGCGGCATGTATGTGTCGTTGCGATGCTGGCTTGCCCGCAGCTCGTCGGCAGGTAGTGATGCTGCAAGCGATGTGAGTGCCACGATTATCAGTAATGCGGCGAGTGTTGTTTTAGTTGTGTTCATAATCCCTCCTGTTATCGCATAGCTGATTTTTCATCATTCGGTATGTCCTATCATTCGTAATCCGGTCTTTTGATTTGTTAAACTTTTGTTTCATGTATTCACCCATGTAACCTCCCCTTCTCCCGCCACCCATCCAGCCACACCATCAGCACCGGAAAGACAAAGAAACTTGCGAGAAGCGCAAGCAGCACATCGATAACGGTCACGATTCCGAAGTTCCGGTTCATCGAGAACGGTGATGCAAGCAGCGCTGAGAACCCGGCGAGCGTTGTGAGACCGGATGCGAGGATCGCAACTCCGATCTTGCCAGTGGATACCCGAATTGCATCGATCGGAATAAGTCCGTTCTCCCGCTCCTCAAAGTATCGCTCCATCATCATCACAGCATACTCAGAGCCGATGCCGAGAATCAGTGCCCCAAGCGTTGCGGTCATCGGTGTGTAGTCCATGCCGAGCAGGTACATCACGCCTCCTGACCAGCCGATGACAAGGGTCATCGTTAGCACAGGTATGATCGCTTTCAGCCAGTCGCGGTAGAGCAGAAAGAGTCCGCCAAGGATCAGTACGAGCCCCACAAGTGTCATCAACCGCCTGCCCGTCGTGAGTGCCGCAATCGTCGTTGTCATCGCCACAGACTGTCCTGTGATCGTGACTGTGACCCCTGGTGGCGGCTGCGTCCACCGGATATCGCCTTCTACGAGTCTGATCAACCGATCGATTCTGGGAAGACCAAGTCCTGATATCGCATCCCCGATGTCAAGATTCAGGAGCGCTGTTGTACGCCCGTAGATGTACCGGTCTCTCGTGCTCTTTGGAATTCTTTGCATGACAGCATTCGCCTGCCCGGCAGTCTCAGGAAGCTCCCCATGATTCATAGCCTTTATCGGACCTGCTATGCTTTCTCCACTTGAAATGTAGGGGTGTAGTGCAACCTCGTGTGCGGAAAACCGATCCATCCACTCGATCACAGCAGGATCGGTTACGTCCTCTGCCTTCACGATCAGGTTTAACTGGTCGGTGCCGCCAAGCACCTCGACCATGTGCTCGATATCGATAAGCGCGGGCATATCAGACGGCACGAACGTCTTCACATCGGTCTCGATCCCGATTATCGTATCCGCATACAGCCCTGCAAAACAGAGTAATCCTGCGACACCGAGCACGAGCAAGGGATTGTTTGCAGACCAGACCGCAAGACTGCCAAAGACTCGTTCAGCGGCACTGTCTGCCCTGACACCCTTGTCGATAGTCTGCTTGCTATTTTGTCTGTGATTCTTTCTGTCGCTTCTGCGATGCAGCATGTAGATCGTCGTAATTCCGATGAACAGAGCAGAAAAGAAGCAGCAGACGATGCCGACCAGACACAGAAGTCCGAAATCCTTGATCATCGGCACCGTTGATGTGAACAGACTCACGAAACCAAGCCCGGTGATGATCACGGCGATCAGGACAGCGGGTGCGGTATGCCGTACCGTCTCTCTGACCGCTCTCTTTGCATCATCGACCCTTACGAACTCCTCTTCGATTCTGTTGTGGAACTGGATCGCATAGTCGATTCCAAGTCCGATCAAGATCGGAAAAGCAGACATCGAGACCATCGAGAGTGGTATTTTGAGAAATCCCATCGCACCGAACGTACAGACGATCCCGATCAGGACAACCGGAAGCGGGAGGAGCTGCCACCGCGCATGTTTGAACGCGATGAAGAGCACAACCACCATCAGAAGCGATGCGATCAGAAGGAGCGGACCCATGCTCGAGTTCATCTCATGTGTCATGGCATTCATGAATGTCGGGTCACCGGTGACGATGACGTCATATCCTGCTGGAAAATCCGCCCACTCTGCCATATCCTCGACGACCACGAGTACGTCTGCTTGTTCAGGGTCGCTGAGGCGTGCGGGCATCACAACATAAACCGCAGCATGTCGCGTATCAGGCAGCACGATCTCACGCTGCTGTTCCGGAAGCATATCGATGAGTGCTCTGATCGCTTGTTCGTCATCAGGGATCCGGTTGCGCCCGGATACTCCAAGATTTGCCTGCCGCACCATGCCTGCAACATCTACAATCTGTTCAACGTTCCTTGTTCCTGAAACACCGGTCTCAAGCCGGTCGATGGCACGCAAGACCTCTGGCGTAGCGATGTCGCCACCCTCAACCATAACCACGATCGCTTCGGTTCCGAAGTACTGTTGGTACAGGAGGTCGAAGTCCTGGTAAAGGCGGGATTCCTTCTCCACGAAGGTTTCAGTGCCTGATGCCATCTCGATCTTCTGTGCACCGACAAATGAGAGAAGAATGAGCAAAACCACAACTACGAGTATCGGAATTGTGTTCTTCTCGATAAATACTCCGAGTTTCTCAAATACGTCCTTGACCGATATCTCAATCGCCCCCGCTCATACCGGATAAGGGGCTGACGCACCCCATTCAGCCTCAACAAAATGTTTGAATACAGATACAACCCCAACTCCATCCGCACAGATCGCAACAAGATCTTTCATGCCGGTATTCACATTCTCGCTCACGATCACGATCAACACCTCTCTCCCATCGATGATCAGTATGCCGCCACCGGCATTTGGTTTGTCCACCGGGGATATTCTGATCTCTGCTCCTCTGAACCCCTTTGCGATTCTTTCAAATTTTTTATCGAACGAACCGGTCATCCGAACTGTGACTCCCTCTCCGATCTTATCGATTATCGCATCTTTAAGGTTCTCAAAAACAGGATATGTTCCTGCAATCTCACGAAACGATGGATAAGACGCCGCGAAGATGACATCCTGCTGTGCTCCGGTGATCATCTCGAGAGCTTTGTCGCTTACGTTTTTTACTCCGTTTATTGTCCATACTACCTCTCCCCGTGCCGTTGCAGCCTGTGTTTGGTAGATCTCTTTGAGCGAGGCAAGCGCATCCTCACTCTCTGCTATAAAATTACCCTTGAGTTTCTCAAGGGCATTTTCCGGAGGAACCGCCCTGTATCGCATCGGTTTTGAAGACTGTGTTTCGATTACTCCACGCTCTTCGAGTCTGTTCAGTGCACCATAAACAGCAGAACGCGGAATCCCTGAGACGATATGAATATCTGATGCGGTTCCGCTTGCGATCTTCACGAGTGCGGTGTACACCCTTGCTTCATACTCGGTGAGCCCGAGATTGCGCAGGGACTCGACAGCATTCTTCACAATATGTTATCTGCTGTACCGCTTTAAATATGTTCCGATCAGATTGACTGCGATGTTGTTTTCATAATACTGACAATTCATATAAGACACTCCCAGACATCGATGCCAGAACATGTCAGCCATGCAAGTATGGTACATTTGAGCAAAATCCCGATGAAGAGCGGAAGTATCGCTCGATACAACGATATACCGAGAAGAGCGATACCGATTTCTGTGCAGTATCCACCAAGTAGCGGCGTTGCCAGAATGATCCCGATGCCGCCATACTTCGTTGTGTATCTCTCGGTCTTTTCATGCGCTCTCTTCAGGTACCACGAAATCATTTCGGATCTCTTAATCGCATCGATCATTCCGTAAAAAAGAAATACTGGCAATATATTCCCGATAGATGATATAAGAACCACTGTTACGGGATTAATACCGGCAACAATCCCCGCAGGAACGCTTATCAACGTCTCCATGGGACTTATGCTTATCAGAAATACATCAATGAGATCCATGTCAATAAATCATTGCCCAGCATGTGCCCGCTCCCATTCCTCGAGCGGCACCGAGAACTTCTGCTCAACGATCTCCCGATGCATATTGTTGTAACTGCAGAACGATATCGCCCTGCCATCCGCAGTTGCATAATGGATGCCGCACCGCTGCACCCGCTCAAGATCGATATTGTACAGATCCTGAAAGTGCATCATTCCCAGAAACAGAGTTTTCCGATGGAACTGCTTTATGACATCTTCGGTTCCTTTGGTGAGTGCGTTGATGAGTAGTTTTTTCACATCCACGCTCTTTGGCTCTTTATCCGTATCAATGAACTGCGCGATGTGCGATACAATACTTGCAGTGACATGTAGTTTGTTGATCGTCTTATGATCGTGCGTGCGAGCAGCCCCGCCCAGATATTCGATCAATCCCTCGACATCGATGAACCGCGTGATCGGAATAAAATGACCATCCTCCACATAGACATACGTACCTGCACCGCAGTGAGGATGCATCGTGAACTTCACCTGCGGCTCTCCTTTCTTGACCTCGCCGAAGTCTGATATCGGAACCACGAATGGGACAGGATAGAAATCATCTACCGTGATCTCTCCATCGGTCTGCTCTTCGATGCATTTGAGCGCACCAGGGATCGTGATTCTCCATTTTTCACGATCTTCCTGATTGATTCTCCCTGCAAAAGAGACCGGCTGCATATTAACACCCTTGACCACATCGAGATTATGTGATGCGAACCGTATGATGTCACCGATCTGATCGTCGTTCACACCTTTCATCAGTGTCGGAACAAGCGTTACACTCGTAAGCCCGGATTTTCTACAGTTCTCAATCACGCGCATCTTTACCGGAAGCGCATTGAATCCACGGATCTGAAAGTATGGCTCCGGAGTCATACTATCGAACTGGAGATATACGGTATGCAGTCCAGCCTCCCGGAGTTCTCTGCAGTACTCGACGCTGTGTGCGAGACGGAGACCGTTTGTTGCAATCATAACCTGTATAAAATTAAGATCACGCGCCATTCTGATCAATTCCGGCAGATTATCCCTGACCGTTGGTTCACCGCCTGAAAATTGTATCGCCCAGTTGCGTACCGGCTTCTCTCTAATCAGCATCTCCAGCATCTCCCGGATCTGCTCTGTACTTGGTTCATACACATAACCTGTTGCAGCAGCATTTGCAAAACAGACCGGACACCGCTGGTTGCACCGGTTCGTAACATCGATTAGCGATAGAACCGTTGTGGTCTTGTGTTCAGGACAGAGCCCGCAATCATAAGGGCAGCCCTTATCCCTTTCGGTCATCGGGTTATCGACCCCGGTTCCATCATGCTGGAATTGTGCAAATTTCTGATACAGCGCGGCATCAGACCAGTAGACATCACTGAATGTGCCGTGTTCAGGGCAGGTTTTTTTAAGAAGCATCTGTCCGTTCTCTTCATATACGGTTGCATCGATCACTTTCTTACATTCAGGGCACAGTGATTTTGTTTGCATGGGATCACTCTCGCATAATTTCAATTGGTTTTATCACGGTCATTAAATAGGTTCCTATCGGGTAGACTGTTGTGTTGTGGTTCTCCTTAACATTATGTGGTAAACCCGTGAATAACTCCAATCTGCCTGCCACCAGATAAATCATTGTGTTTTGAATTTGGAAGCATCTCTAAGTCTTTCATCGTATATCGTTCCGAGCGTATCTGAAGTCCAGCCGTAAGGCTGGATTTGGGCGAAGTGCCGAAGGCACGAAGCCAGATACACTCTGTTATATAATGTTGCCCGCTGCATTTTTACTTTTTACGACTCTCTTTTTGACGTATAATTTCTTGGATTTCTGGCGGCAGAGATTGTTTATCCACAATCAACCCATTTACCATCACCAAATCTGAAAATGGACTGCTTTGCATCATGTGAGATGTTGAGAATTCCTTGTCCCAATATCCCAATTTGAACATATCACGTATTACTTTAGCCTTTTGTGAAGTGGTACTTTTGGATGTGCCGAAGTAGTTACATATGTCATCACCGCCAGCGTATGGTTCAAAACTTTGGTCAAAAAGAAAGTTGATGCTTCCTATGGCATAGACTATTGCAGCCGCCCAGATTTCAATCCGGCCAGAAAGAAATGGGACATTCCGCTTACGAGACATCTTTCGTATGAGTTTCTCGCATAACTGCTTGTAATCTTCATCCAGATATTCATCGCAAAACCCTGCAGTCATCTCTATAAGTTTTTGCATCTTTTCCTCTATGAGTACTTTATCTCTTATGGTCAATCACCTCTTCTTTTGTCCGTCATCATATTATTGTGGGCAATTTCATATAACTATATTATGCCGGAAGAATCACCGAAGACAAGATCGAGAAAATTCCGGAAGAGAGCGGGTAATTTCCGGATGGGCTCATCTGCTACAGAAGATTTAATACAGTATAAGTATATTGAAATACAGGTGCGGAGATGGGAGATGTATACTCATTCGAAATTGAACGGGATGTATTGAATCAGAAACTCGGGGGTGGTTTTCCTTGCGGTTCGCTGGCACTGATAGAAGGTGATAGCGGTACCGGCAAGAGCATCACCTGCCAGCGAATCTGCTTTGGACTCCTGGAGAATGATGTGTCAGTGACATTTATATCCGCTCAACTGACCACAAAGGGTTTTATTTCTCAGATGCAGACGCTTGATTACCCGATTGCCAGATATCTGCTGAACGGTAAACTACTGTTCATCCCTGTTCTCCCGCTACTGCAGGGAACAAAGTCAAGATCCAACTTTATTCAACGGTTGATGGCAGCAAAGACCCTGTTCGAGAAGGATGTGATCATCATCGATACGATATCCTCGCTGATATCGCACAGCGCTGATATAGAAAAAGTGCTTGATCTGATAAACTTCTTTAAGAGGATGGGCTCTGTCAAAAAGACGATCATCCTCGCCCTTGATATGGATATGCTCGATCCTGATATCATGCATATATTTGATTCATCGTCTGATATATGTTTATTAATTAAAACAAAAAGAGAGATGGAGAATATCAGGCATTCGATCGTTGTCAACAAATTTGCAGGTTCGGAGATCCGGGTTACACAGATCATCGGATTTCAGATCGAATACTGGTGTCCAACCCATCGTGCCGATGACCAGCGGCTGCGGATACTGTACACTGACCTGAAGAACGAGGCGTGTTATGAGAGGTGATTTGGGTTGGCTGGACTAAAATCGTTCTATCTTGAACGCGATGAATTCAATCGCAAACTTGGAGATGGCTTTCCGCCAGGATCACTGGTGTTGATCGAAGGGGGAAACGGCAGCGGCAAGAGTACGATCTGCCAGCGGATCAGTTACGGGATGATCGAGAATAAAACAACGGTTACCACCATATCGACCCAGCAGACCACCAAAGGGTTCATCAATCAGATGTATTCGCTTGATTATCCGATCGCAAATCACCTGTTGAAAGGGAATTTACTATACATACCTGTAATACCGCTCGTACAGGCGGCAAAGATCAGAACTGACTTTCTGCAGCGATTGATGAGTGCGAAGGAACTGTTCGAGAAGGATGTGATCATCATAGATACCATATCGGCATTGATCAGATACAGTGCAGATGCCGAGAAAACACTTGATCTCATGTCTTTTTTCAAAAAACTCAACGGGATTGGAAAGACCATCATCGTCACACTTGAGCCGGATCAACTGGATGAGCATATCATGTCGGTGTTTCATTCATCCTGTGATATTTATATGTCTCTCCAGGTAAAGGCGGTAGGAAATGAGATCAAACGAACGATGGTCATCAACAAATTCACAGGAGCAAAAGGGCAGGTGACCCAGATGATCGGATTCAGGATTGAGCCAGGAGCAGGACTGGTCATCGAGATTTCAGCGGTTGCGTGAGGTGTCTAAATGAATGAGTTTGAGATGGCAATGCAGAGAAATCCACATTTAAAGGAATATATCCAAAGATTTCACAAAGAAACCAATACAATTCCAGAATTTATGCAGAAACTTTCAGGAGATCTTCCGCAGTTCCCAAACATCGTCCTTCCGGTTGGAGATCCGATTTTTATCCACCTATACGGCACCGAAAAACTTGGTTACATCAGATATTATGCGATCGAGCCCAGATTATCACCGGCAGAACAGGAGAAGTACAGCGCTATAAAGAACAAGATCCTTGAAAAAGCACCGAATGAACCGGTTCCAGCATCGGAAACCGAACTGCGTGCACAGATTGCCAAGTTACTGAATGAGTCTGTGATCGTCGGTACAGGCGGAGCGGTCGCGAGCAGGAAGAACGTTGTTGAACGATTCGGATTCGCTGTAATCGATCATAAGATTCCGCTCACCCAGTTTGAATATAACAAGATAGCATATTATCTCGAACGGGATATCGTTGGTTCGGGAGCCATCGAACCAGTGATCCGGGACCCGTACCTCGAGGATATTCACAGCATCGGTGTGGATAATATATATATTATCCACAAAAAATATGGTATGCTGCGAACGGATCTCGATTTCGGTGCACAGAAGACTCTCGACAACTGGATGCGGAGCATGAGCGAACGCATAGGGAGACCTGTTAGCGAATCTACGCCGATCGCTGACGGTGCACTCCCGGACGGCTCAAGAATCAACATCATCTACAGCGAGGATGTCAGTATCGCAGGCAGCAGTTTCACGATGCGGAAGTTCAGCGAGGAATCGATCAGTATCATTCAGTTGATCAAATGGGGCGGCATCAACACAGAGATGGCTGCATATCTGTGGCTGTGCCTTGAGAACGGGATGAGTATATTCTTCTCAGGAGAGACCGCATCCGGAAAAACAACGATGTTGAATGCGTGTCTCTGCTTCATACAGGAGAATTCCAAGATATACAGTATCGAGGATACACCAGAGGTGCTGCCGCCACATGAGGTATGGCAGCGGCTCATAACAAGGGAATCGGGACCGCAGGAGTCAAGAGTCGATACGTTCACGCTCTTAAAAGCTGCTCTCAGGTCAAGACCGAATTACATCATCGTTGGTGAGATCAGAGGGGCAGAAGGCGCAACCGCATTCCAGGCGATGCAGACCGGACATCCTGTGATTGCAACATTCCACGCATCAGCGGTCAAGAAGATGATCCAGAGGCTCACAGGTGACCCGATCAATATTCCGGTTACATTCATCGACAATCTCAACGTTGCAATGATTCTACAGGCTGTTTATGTGAAAGGAAAATTCCTGCGGCGATGTCTGTCGATTGAGGAGATCGAGGGATATTATGAGGACGTGGGCGGCGTTGTGACAAGAGCGGTATTCAAATGGGATCCGGAGACGGATGTCCATCATTTCAGAGGGCTCAACAACAGTTTTATACTGGAAGACAAGATTGCGAAGATTCAGGGGTATGAGGATACGAGGAAGATATATGATGATCTCTTTGTTCGGGCGCGGATACTCGATGAGATGGTCAACCGCGACATCGAACAATACGATGAAGTGTATGAGATCATCAAGAACTTTGTCAAGCATGGTGTGGATGGGCTGCCGTTCCCGATATGAATAAGTACCATGAGGTGATCCTGATACTTATATGATCATCGCGATAAGCGGTCTGCCAGGAAGCGGAACCAGCACGGTTTCCGGCATCCTGTCGGAACGTCTTGGTATCGATGTTGTATCTGCAGGAGACATCTTTCGAAGAATGGCAGAAGAGAGAAGTCTGTCACTTAAAGAGTTTGGAGAACTTGCAACAGACGATGCAAACATCGATCAGCAGATCGACCGGTTCCAGAAAGAGATCGCATCAGATGCGAGAGATGCGAAAAAGGATATCATTCTCGAAAGCCGGCTTTCTGCATGGATAACAGAGCCCGATCTCGCTATATTTATCACTGCATCACTGGATATCAGAGCGGCGCGGGTTGCACATCGCGAAAAAATTCAGGTATCGGATGCGATTGACCATATAAAGGAGAGAGAGGCATGTGAAGCCGGACGGTATGAGAACTATTATGGTATAGATATTGGTGATATGAGAGTGTACGATCTTGTGATCAATTCAGGGAAGTGGAATCAGCACGGGGTTGCCGGAATCATCCTGGCAGCGATACATGCTGCACCGTAGCCATTGCCATTCCGGAAAGTTTGTAACAGGCTCAATTTCAACAGATTCGCCTGTAAACCGAATCGATACAGTAGTTGCGGTCGGGGCTCACTCGATTGTGCTAAATCGGAGCTGTCAACTTATGTTCGGGTTAGACACTCGCATGTTTCCAGATATCCGTTCATGATACACCTCCGGACAGGTTTCTAAAAACCAAATTTGGGTGTTGGATTTGGATGTGTAGAGCGGTAATAAAATTATGTGGTGTTGGATCAATGTCTCTGGCAAAGCCAGCAGCAGCCGATAAGTAACACGAATATGGTAAAAGATAAAATCGGCGATGTTCCGGCTGTTTTATGTCGAATGCGCTAGCACCGCCAGAAGCAATTAACGCTGATCACACTCGAGTTCGTCCACAAATTATCGTCTCCTTTTGTGTCCTCTGCGGTAAATCTGTGCGGTTCGTTTCGCAACATTTATATACAGTCATACAAAACATTAAACTGGATGGCTTATCTCAAAATAAAGACATGGAAGGGGTATGGATGGATAAGCAGAGAGATATTCTCATTGAACGACTCGAACAGCAGTTGAAGGAGCGAGATCAGATGATCACAGAGATGGCGAAATCGTCACCTGTGCCCGAGGATCGCATTGCCGCACTTGAGAGGGAAGTGAAAGAGTTAAAAGAGGATATACGTGGAATATTGAATGAGTTACTCGACCAGAAAGCGATTATTGAGGAAATACAGCATAAAAAGTCCTCTAATCCAAAAAGATATAGAGATGTTAGATCTGTTGAGTACATCGTAGCAGAAAACACCCCGGAAATGCATCCAGAGCGAGATGAAAAGGGAAAGATTATCGTTGCCGGTTGATCGGGTGTTTATGTGTATATCAAGGAAATAGAGTTCGATAATTTCAAATCGTTTGGAAAAAAGGTAAAAATACCATTTTTCAACGAATTTACTGCCATCTCTGGACCGAACGGTAGTGGAAAGTCCAATATAGTAGATGGTATCATCTTTGCGCTCGGTTTATCCGGTTCCAGGACCATGCGGGCAGAAAAATTGACAGATCTGATATTCAACGGGAATGGAAATGGGAATGGAAAAGAGATTAAATCTGCACAGGTCACGATCAGATTCGATAACAGCGACCGGAGTCTCTATTCTGATCATGATACGATCGAGATCACTCGCAGGATCAGGCAGACAAAAAGCGGGTATTACAGTTACTATTATTTCAATGACAGCGCATGCACGCTATCTGATCTGCATGCAAATCTTGCCAGGGCAGGGATAAGACCGGAAGGGTGCAATGTGGTCATGCAGGGTGATGTTACCAGAATCACCGAGATGACTCCTTTTGAGAGGCGGAAAATCATCGATGAAATCGCAGGCGTTGCAGAATTCGATGAAAAGAAGGAGAGAGCATACAGCGAACTGGATGCTGTACGTGATCAGATCGAACGGATCGATATCATTCTGTCAGAGGTTACGCAGCAGCGCAGAAAACTGAAGAGAGAACGCGATCAGGCGATGAAATATCAGTCTCTCAGGGATGAGAGAGGACGTTATGAGGCATTCACAATCCTTGCGAAACTTAAGAATGCGGTACATGAGCAGAAGTCGATATCAAAAGAGATTTGCAACAAACAAGATCTTGAAGAGGATTTGTTATCTGATTTTACCGAAAAAAAAGATGAATTTTCTGAGATAGAATCTGTTTTAAAAGATTTGAACGAGAAAATCATGCTTAAAGGAGAGCATGAGCAAATCCAGATAAAAAAGGAGATCGAACAAATTCGAGGTGAGATTTCCAGATTAATGGATTCAATCGAACTGCTTGAAGGTGATATTCAGGATATCAAGAAGGAGCGACAGCGATTATTTATTGAGATCGACACAGGCAGCAATCTGCTTTCGACATGCGAAGAGAGGATCAATGATGAGCATCTACGAAAAGAGAGTATTTTGGCAGAGATAGAGGAAAACGAGTCTGAGCTGATGCTGATTCGCAGTAGAATCAGCGAAGTGGATGCGAACTATGCGAAGACACGGAATCAACTGGATGAGGAGAGGAAGAAGCTGGAAATCGCAAAGTCTGCAAAAAATGAACTCATGCGAGAGCAGGATCGGCTTCTGGATGCGGTTCGGCGCAAGAACGCAGAGGAGAAGGAGATACAATCCGATATCGAGGATGCGGAGCAGAGCATCACATCGGTTGACGCTGACATAGAACATCTGCAAAACGAGATCAACGAGTGTGCGGATAGCATAAAAACCCTGATCAGCGATCGAAGCGACCTTGAAAGCAGCAGATCGAAACTGAAACCCGAACTTGATGGTGTCAAAAAGCATCTCAATAATCTTCATCAGGAATATGTCAAAGCAGAGGCGCGTGTCAAGGCTGCGGAGGATCTCCGTTATCCTCATGCCGTTAAAATGATTTTAAAGGCAAAAGATATGAGAGAACTGCCAGGCATATATGGTACGATCGCATCTCTTGGCAGGGTCGAGCAGAAATACGCGATTTCGCTGGAGATTGCTGCTGGTGCCCGCATGCAGAATATCGTGGTGGATAGCGATGCGACTGCTGCTCATGCGATCGATCTGTTGAAGCGAACATCTGCAGGAAGAGCAACGTTTTTGCCACTCAACAAATTAAGAGCCAATTTTTCGTACGAAAATCTCTCTGAAAATGGTGGAATAATCGATTATGCGATAAATCTGGTTGATTTTGATCCGAAACTCGAAAAAGCATTTAGATATGTCTTTCGTGATATGGTGGTGGTTGACACCATCGATGTCGCAAGGAAACTGATCGGCAGATACAACATGGTCACACTCACTGGCGAACTGGTAACAAAGGCAGGTGCAATGACCGGAGGGTCAAGATCCGATCATGGATCGCACTTCGCGGCAATGGAGCAGGAAAAACTGGTAAAACTTGCAGAACAGATTGTAGAATACGACTCACGTAGAAAAATTATTTTTGAAAGAGTTGATTCAGTTGATAACCATATTTCATCCATAAATAACGAAATAAATGAGTTTGAAAAGGAAATTGCAAAAAAACAACTTCAAATCGAGGAAGTTGCAGGAAGAAGCGATAGACTGAGTGCTGTCATCCGGAACAAACAGCAAACCCTCGACGATATCAAGATCGAGCGGGAAACGATACGCAATCAGATGGAGAAGATCGAAGGGGAGATCGCATCCAGGACCGATCATATACGTGAACAGATCGAGAGTATCACGCAACTGGAAGGTGAGCTTAAAGATTCGGAGATACCGGAGCTCAACGCCCAATCCGACAGGATAACCTCTGAAATAAATAGATTGAGGGAACGAATCCGTGATATTGAGACAAATATAAAATCATTAATTCTTGAAAATGATAATATAAAAACAAAACTTGAAAATGATAAAAATCGCATAAAAGAACTTGAAGATCGAAAAAACGATCACCGATCAAAAATCTCGCAGCACAAGGATAATATTCTGGATATCGAGGCGAAACTCGAAGAGAAGACACATAGAGCAGAGCAGCTCGATTGCGAGCTCTCTTCCCTGCAAAAAGAGCGTGCACTCATGCAGCAGCAGCGTGAGGATGCGTCCGCATGCTTGAGTGATGTACAGAAGCATCTCGATCAGGTGCGATGGGACATACAGGCACTGATCGCAACCAAAGATGCGTTAAACGAGCAGATAGACACACTCCGCTATGAAATCAAAGAATCCGGCATCGATGAATCTCAGGAAGTTCCAACCGAAGAGGAGGTGCGCACCCGCATCCAGTCCATCGATTCAGCGATGGAAAAACTCGAACCTGTCAACATGCGTGCGCTCGATGAGTATGAAGCAGTGGAATCGAGAATATCCACTCTTAACACAAGAAAAGAGACGCTTTCTATGGAGCGAGAGGCGATCATCGATCGAATCGAGAAATATGAATGTTTGAAGAAACGTACATTCTTTGATTCGTTCAATGAGATCAATGAACATTTCAAATCCATTTTTGCAGAACTATCCGGTGGATCCGGTGAATTGATCCTTGAAAATTTTGAGGATCCGTTTGCAGGCGGCATGACCATCCGTGCGCAGCCAGCAGACAAAACATTGCAGCGGCTCGAGGCGATGTCTGGCGGTGAGAAGAGTTTGACTGCGCTCGCATTCATCTTTGCAATCCAGCAGCACCGTCCGGCACCGTTCTACGCATTCGATGAGATCGATATGTTCCTTGATGGTGCAAATGTCGAGCGAATCGCAGCAAGAGTGAAGAAATCCGCAAAGAATGCACAGTTCATCGTTGTTTCGTTGCGAAAGCCGATGATTCAGGCAGCATCCCGCACCATAGGCGTTGCCATGCAGGAAAGTGACATATCGAGCATCACAGGGGTGCAGCTGAATTAGGGGCAATATAGCCCTCTTTAGTCCTGAATCCTATTACCGGAATGACTATGGATCGGGGGCATCACTATGATCCGCCCGCCAATCTTACACAAACATGCCATGCGGCTCGCTTCTCTCTTTCTTCGTCAACTTAGCCAGCGCATACCGGAAGTCGTCCATCGAAACCGCAGATCTCTGCTCACGTACCGCATTCATGCCGGCTTCGGTCACCATGATCTTCAGATCTGCGCCGGTTGCGCCATCGGTTGTCGCGGCAAGAGACCGAAGATCAACATCATCAGCAAGTGACATATTCTTCGTATGGATCCCAAGAATCTGCATCCGTCCTGCTTCGTTTGGTGCAGGAATCTTTATCACACGGTCGAATCGTCCGGGGCGCAGCAGCGCAGGATCCAGGAGATCGATCCGGTTGGTTGCTGCCATCACCCGCACATTCCCCCGTTCCCCAAAACCGTCCAGTTCGGTCAGGATCTGAGTCATGGTGCGGTTCACCTCTGCCGAGCCCACTGTTCCATCATGCGTGCGCCTGCCGCCGACAGCGTCGATCTCATCGATGAAGAGGATGGTGGGCGACTTCTCCCGTGCGAGCTGGAAGACATCCCGGACGAGGCGGGCACCCTCGCCGATGAACTTGTGCACCAGTTCCGAGCCAGACATCTTGATGAAGGTGGCATCGGCATGATGCGCCACCGCCTTTGCAAGCAGCGTCTTTCCTGTGCCTGGCTGCCCATACAGGAGCACACCACGCGGCGGCTCAATTCCGATATTTTTGAATACTTCAGGAGAAGTCAGCGGCAGTTCCACGGTCTCCCTCACCTCCCTGATCTGCTTTTCGAGTCCGCCGATCATCCCGTATTCAACACCCGGAGTATCGATTAACTCCATGATCAATGCACGTTCATCCAGTGTTCCCTGGAGAATCCGTATGATCTTCAAATCGTTGTTCACGGCAACACGCATCCCAACCTCCAGTTGCTTATCATATTCAACAAGCCATTCCTGATTGTTTCCATGCTGCCTGATCAATGCCTCCCCATCACGTACCTCGAGGACGCTTGCGATGAAAAGTGGCGGCTTTATAGACTCCTCGATGCGCTTATTGAGAGCCAGTACCTGTTTTTGAAGAGTCTCGTTTGCAACCATCACATCGAGCAGTCGTGCCTGAATCTCGCTGTTCTGCATGCGGAGCGTTGCGATCTGGTTGTGCAGCGCTGCTATCGTGTTCATCAGATCGGAGATGCTGGAATCGATTCGATCGGTTGTTCTTGATGTTCTCGGTATTTCCACTTCTGCGGTATCTGCCATAACTATGAAGAGGGGTTTTCCGAACATAAAGATTAGCCCGATGGGACACAAATCGGAAAATCCAGTGAAATCACTATATCCCTAAATTTTACCGCAGAGCACGCGGAGAACGCAGAGGATCGGATCAGTCTTAAAACTCTGCGTTCCTCTGCGCTCTCCGCGGTGATAAATCACTGGATTTTTAGACAGTGCCGCCCGATAGTATGTGTTTAGAGCCCGTCCGAAAAATATACCGATAGGCGTTCCAACCACGAGCTTTCACAAGATTACACAGAAATCTCGTGTAAATCTGTGTAATCGTGTGGTTTTATGCGATTATCCACACGACACCTGAGCATGTTCAAAAAATGTTAGCTACTGAAGGCACTTGATTTATGATAGTGTGACTGCGCATCATGCCCTGCCTTTTGAAGTGGATACCTCAACATTTATGTATAACCATCAATGATACTACTACGGTGGAAATGGGAGTATACGATGAGAAGCGAAAGGAATACGATAAAGAAGAATTTGAGTTGCTTCTTTCGAACATACCGGCAGGTGTGATCATCGAAAACGAGAGTTGTGAGATTGAGTATATGAACGAGT
>JAYEGV010000261.1:14545-18622 GCA_034659235.1 Methanobacteriota archaeon | reverse complement strand
GAACCGGGAAGATATGGACATCGGGGTCACTGATTACTACACCGAGGCGAGATTGTGTATCGAGCGGATTGCGGAATTGTATCATAAATTATACGGACTTGGTTCGATTGGACTCAGGTTCTTCTCTGTTTACGGTCCCAATGAGCGTGCGAAAGGGATATATGCAAACATCGTATCCCAGTTCCTCTGGGAGATGCAGAATGGTAGAGCTCCGGTCATCTATGGGGATGGCGAACAGACAAGAGACTTTGTGTTTGTCAGGGATGTCATTCAGGCATGTATGCTCGCGATGAAGAAGAATATATCAGGCGAGTTCAATGTCGGCACAGGAACATCACACAGTTTCAATGATGTTGTGCAGATACTGAACAACGAACTCGGTACGAATATCAAGCCGCAGCACATCGAAAATCCTGTGCAGAACTATGTAGATCACACGCTGGCTGATATAACAAAGATAAAGGATGTTTTTGGTTACCATCCTGAATATTCACTGGAACAGGGCATCAGGGAACTTATTAACCCCTGATCGCCCTTATTTCATTGGTTTTGCCAAAAAACCACCCATCTCCCGCGCCTTGTACTCGTGCTTTGCTCCGGTATACGCAACGATCCCATGCTCTGCGCAGAACCGGTTCAGCATCCGATAGAATAATAAATGCTCCTTTGTTGTGATCACGGCATTTCTGTGCGCTATCAGTAATATATCCGGGTAACTTCCACGAATGATCGTTTCCGCACGGATGATATCTGCTATTTTGTCAATCTCATCCGCACACCATACTGGAAACTCGATCCGGCTCGGAAGATTACCCATCCGCATGTAAAAGAAGGCGATGCTATTCCGATACCCGAGATACGTATCGAGCACTGATGGACTGTCTGCACCACGGCGGTCGTCCCGGTTACAGCTGAACGCCTTCGTCCGATCGCCCCAGTTCAGTTCATCTGCAAACAACACAGGATCGAACAGTTTCTTTGTCTCTTTTAATCCATAAATATGGCGCATCATTGTTATAACATCCCTCTGCACGCTCACATCCACATATCCGATTACAGGATTCCCTGTTTCGTTCGATACATCGAGCAATCTCATCATCGCATCGAGATATATTTTTCTTATATTTTTACTCAGTACATTGATGTGTGACAGTATCAGGGTTCCATCGAGCAGCAGGTAGACCCGGTCGTTTGTGTGCATCAGATCAATCAGAGAATCGCATTCGAGAGCAAAACGTCTGGCATCCACAAACTCCTTGCCGAATGCGTATACCTCCGCACCTGCGAACTCATCAGGCGTGACCAGTGTTGCGTTTGCGTTCTGGGCATACTCGCGTTCGGTCGTGTGTTTGTTGTACACGCTGCCGATCTGTATGACTGCGATCGGTAGACCATGATTCTTATCCGGATATATCTGGCTGCCATCAACAGATCCGACTGGGGTGCCGGCAAGGACGGTGTCCACCCACTGCATGGCATCCTCTCGATTGTTCCATCTCGATGCCGGATGAAAACGTTTGATGGTTCTTCCGGATTCGAAGATCATTGCGCCGCAGTACCTGGGCAGGAAACTGTTCAGTCTGGTATCTGCATGGTCCAGATCCGGTATCGATTTTTTGTACTCTTCGAGTTCGTCCGATGTCTCACGCTCGTAGTTTATGATCGCATCCTTTCTGTATTCGAACTCGGATGAGAGGTCTCGGATGTTTAACATGATCTTTAGTTCCGCACAGGCTCAATCACCAGCAGATCCTTCTGATCTGCGATCTCTTTTAAGAGATCGATCGCTGCTACGAGTTCTGACTTGCCTATCGCCTCGATTATCATGTATGCTGATGATTCACCATCGATCGCTGGCATCGCGATGGAGATATCAGTAACCTCTGCAAATCCTGTGCTGTCGATGTGGTCTATCGTGTCCTTGATATCGGTATGGATGATGTGTCCGATCAATATCACCGATTCCCGTTCGATCAATGGATTTTCATCGATACTGGCGACAGCAATACCACGCTTCTCGAGCCGCTTGACCAGGAACTGCCGCTTGTCCTCATCAATCTCAAATACGATCTGTACCGGGATCTTGCCCCGTGAGGTCCTCTGGTCGCGATGATGCACGATGCTGATGATGTTGCCGCCGAGCGCAGACAGCGGGGTCAATGCTGCCAGTAGTTGACCAGGCTTATCCTGCAGTTCAAGGGTTGATGCGATTCGCATTGAGACTGATATGATTTTGGGGATATTATAATCTTGGCTCTCCAATGAATGCCATGCTCAAATAACCCTGATTGCAACCTCTGCTGCCCTCTCACCAGACAGCATCATCCCACCAAAGATCGGACCCATCCGGTGACCCCCAAAAACAGCATTTGCTGCCATACCTGTAACAATCAGTCCCTGATACACCTCCTTTGTGAAATCAAGAAGTGCACGCTCGCCGCGATCCGCCCACATCGGCTGCTCACCCTGAATATGCAGAGCGTTCGGGACTTTCTTCTGCAATATCTTGCAGACCTCTGCATCATGCCCTGTACCATCGATCACCACCTTTGATCGAATGGTCAGCGGATCGACATGCAGATGTGCCTTCGCAACCGATGCCCAGTTGAGAACAAGCCCGGATACACGATCCTCCCTGATCATCACGTCCTCCATGCCTATCAGATTAAAAATCCTGGCACCTGCACCAATCGCTGATGCTGCGATCCTGCAGACCGATTCGATCGAATCCGCAACATAGAGACCCTCTCCGTATTCGGTATACCTGATACCAAACTCATCAAGAAATCTTCGTGCTTCTGCCTGCACCACGATTCTCGGAAACATCATGCCGCCGCCCCACATGCCGCCGCCGATCGCGAGATCTCGCTCGAATACCACAACATCGGCACCGGCCTTTGCGAGGGTATATGCAGCAACGAGGTTCGCAGGTCCTGCACCAACGAGCGCGCAATCCACATCGGTGCATTCAAGAAACGATTTCGTGAATTCGGTAACAATTGCTCTGGTGATGCTGATTTCATCGATAGCCATGATTATCTGTTAGCAACGATGCTACTTTAATCTGTATGGCGTGCTGCAACAATCAGGTTTCATCGCACCCCAAAAGCATAACAATCCACGACAGAATTATATACCACAAACACAAAAATCTGGTGATCGACATGAATAAGCAATTTATCATTGGCGCCGCGATGGCACTGATCATCGTTGTTAGCGGATGTGTGATGATTGAAGAAGAAGAGAAGAATCGGGTCGCAGTGATCGAGACGAGCATGGGAAGGATAACTGCTGAATTGTACGAACAGCGAGCACCCATTACTACCTCGAACTTCATCGAACTGGCAGAACAAGGATTTTATGATGGTCTGATCTTTCACCGTGTGATTGATGGCTTTGTGATCCAGGGCGGAGATCCGAAAGGCGATGGCACAGGCGGCTCTGGCAAAACCATCCAGCTGGAGATTTGTCCTGAGTTAACTCATGTCGATGGCGCTCTTGCTATGGCGCGATCGCAAGATCCGAACAGCGCATCCAGCCAGTTTTATATCTGCGATGGAGCGCAGCCGATGCTCGATGGACAATATGCGGTATTTGGCAGAGTGATCGATGGGATGGACGTCGTTCGAGCGATTGCGCAGGTAGAAACAGTGCGAGACAAGCCCGTAGAGGATGTTGTGATCATCAAGGTTTCTATCAAAAACCGCTGAAAACTACGTTTCTACCATACAGTCACAATCAGTGTATCGGAACGATATTGGACAGCGCAATGATCGAGATTAGAAACCTGTCAAGAGATTGGAAGGACTTTTCAATTCATATCGATCTACATATTAAAGAAAAAGAATATTTTGTAGTTTTGGGTCCCACTGCATCCGGAAAGACTCTGCTACTTGAGTTGATCGCTGGTTTTTACCATCCTGATAGTGGCAGCATCATCATCGATGAAATAAATATTACCGACCTGCCGCCAGAACAGAGGAATATTGGTTTTGTTTATCAGGATTATTCACTTTTTCCACACTTGGATGTGAAAGGAAACATAGGCTTTGGATTGAAATTGAAAAACGATTTTTT
>JAYEGV010000261.1:0-14445 GCA_034659235.1 Methanobacteriota archaeon | reverse complement strand
CGAGTAAAAACTGCCCTTCGGGCGAGGATCGGTGATACACGCCACACAACGAAAAAAGACCATCTTGATGAGCAAAGAAAAAAAGTACAGGAGATAATGGACCTCATGGGTATATCACATCTCTCACATCGTTATCCTCTGACGCTGTCAGGCGGAGAGCAGCAGCGGGTTGCACTTGCAAGGGCGATCGTGATGAATCCGGACATTCTCCTCCTTGATGAACCGCTCTCTGCGCTCGATAACCGAACACAGGATCTGCTGCGGGACGAGTTGAAGAGAATTCACCGTGAGTCCGGACTCACAACGATCCATGTCACGCATGACCAGACCGAGGCGATGATGCTTGCCGATAGAATCGCAGTGATGATGGACGGGCGAATCGTGCAGGTCGGAACGCCAGAGGAGATATTCAATTCGCCTGCAAATGCAGAGATTGCAGAGTTTGTTGGCACAGAAAACATCCTTTCCGGTGAAATCGTGTCGAATGAGAGCGGGCTTGCCGTAATCGAGGTTGGAGAACATGTTGTAGAGGCAGTTTCGGATTACAGCGTGGGTGAGCATGTGCGTGTCTGTCTGCGCCCTGAAGATGTTGTGATATCGATCAGGGCGGTGGCTTCCGAGATCGAGCGTGTCGACCACAAAAATCATGATCACCGTGAAATCAGTGTAAGAAATGCATTTCACGGTATGATTACGCAGATGGTGCCTTATGGAGCACTTACACGCGTCAGGATTGACTGTGGAGTCGATATTGTTGCGCTGATAACAAAACAGTCCGCGGCAGCGATGGAGCTTGTCGCGGGCAGCCAGGTTTCCGTATCATTCAAGGCGGCTGCTCTGCATGTGATACGATGAGGAAACCTCTATTGCGCTGATCGCTGTTCTTCCGAACATGCTCAATATCATAAGGTTATCTGCGTTTATCTGCGTGCATCCGCGGTTAATTTCAGATGTGGTCTCCTTAACCAACCGCAGATAAACGCGAATGAACGCAGATGAGGCTATATAGAACCACAAGTTATTGAGCAAGTACTGTGAATGTTATTCCAGAGTCAAAAGAAAGTACCCTATCTTATCAATAGAAAGTTTGATTGTGCCTGGCAAAACCAATAAACCCAGAAAGATTCATGCCTTAGATAAGAACATATCTGGGGAAATAACATGAAAATACTGGCAGTAGAGGACATAGAACAGAATCGACACCTGCTCCGGAAGCTCCTCGAGGGATACGGCTACAGTGTCGTTGTCGCCAGAAACGGCGTAGAAGCGCTTGAAGGCGCGCGGGAGAGCCCGCCGGATATGGTCATCACTGATACTCTCATGCCCCGGATGGATGGTTTTCAGCTCTGCAGGACGCTTAAAAGTGATGAAAAATTAAAAACCATACCTGTTCTATTCTACAGCGCCACATACACCGATAAGAAGTCTCGGGAGCTTGCCTTTGAGATCGGCGCAGCAGAATACATCGTAAAGCCAATCGAACCTGACAAATTCATAAAAATCATAAAAGGAACATTCGAAAAACACGAGAGAGGCGAGCTTAAACCGATTGAAAAGCCACTGGAAGAGCCTGTGTACATGGAACTCTACAATGAGCGGCTGATACAGAAGCTTGAAGAGAAGACATTGGGTACCGGTCTCGGGCTCCATCTCACCAAAAAGATTATGAAGAATGTGTTCAATGGTAATATTATGGTTGAGAGCCAGTACGGCAGGGGCGGCACCTTCACCCTGATCATCCCCCTGGGCGCGGTGGTACGATGAAAAGAGTACTGGTAGTCGAGGACACCAAGAACAACATAAGGCTTATGGCAAAGCTGCTGGAAAAAAATGGCTACGCTGTTATCAAAGCAGAAACCGGTGAGGAAGGGGTAAGACTTGCAATAGAAAAGAAGCCTGACATCATCCTGATGGACATAAAGCTTCCAGGGATAGACGGTGTTGCGGCAACGAGAAGGATAAGGGCATCTGTAGGTGGCAGCAAGGCGGTCATAATCGCGCTCACATCTTATGCGATGGCAGGAGACCGGGAGAGGTTTCTTGCGGAAGGGTTCAATGGATACATAGAAAAGCCCATAGACCCCTATAAGATAATAAAGGAGCTCGAAGGAATATATGCCAGAAACACAGACGATCCTCGTAGTGGATGACCGAAGTGTTGACAGACGTCTCCTCGAAAAGATGCTTGAGGGGAGCGGCTATGAGGTGCTGGAAGCTGCAGACGGTCTGGAGGGGTTTGAGATGGCAAAGCGTAATAAACCAGACCTGATCATCTCTGATACCCTGATGCCGATGATTGATGGTTTCCAGTTCCTGAGAAATATCAAAAAGGACGAAAAGACAAAGACCATACCTTTTATCCTCTACTCTGCTGTTTATACCGGCTATGCGGACGAAAAACTCGCCCTCTCACTGGGCGCAAATGCTTTTGTTCAGAAACCCATAGAAACCGAGAAATTCCTTCTGAAAGTGGAGGCTGCAATCCAGGGAGTTAAAGCCAGGAAGGAAACCGCAACAAAGGAGCTGATCGAGGAGGAGGAAGAGTATCTCAGAAGATACAGTCAGGTTGTGGCAGCGAAGCTTGAAGAGATGGTAAGAGAACTCGAAGCGACAAACGAATGTCTCCAACTCCAAATCGTAGAGGAGTTGCGGGTGGAGGAGGCGCTGCATAAAGAGAGAGATGGGGCACAACACTATCTTGATGTCGCGGGGGTTGCGCTCATAATCATTGGTGCTGATCGGAAAGTCAGCCTTGTAAACAAGAAGGGCTGCGAGATTCTGGGATACGAAAAGGAAGATGAGATCATTGACAAAGACTGGTTCGACAATTTTGTCCCGGAGAGATTAAGAGATGAAGTAACAGGGGTTTTCGAATCGTTGATGGCAGGAGAGATTGAGTCGGTTGAATATTATGAAAACCCGGTCTTGACAAAGGACGGTGAGGAGAGAATTGTTGCATGGCATAATACCGTATTGAGAGATGAACATGGCAAAATCTATGCCACCCTTTGTTCCGGAGAGGATGTCACCGAGCGCAGGCGGACTGAGGATACGCTGCGGAAGAGCGAAGAGAAACTCGATTCCATGCTGCAGTCCATTGGTGACCACATGAGCATGATGGACAAAGACCTGAATATCATCTGGGCTAATGAAACCGCCATGAAAATCTTCGGGAATAATATTATTGGGAAAAAATGTTACGAAGTATATCATAGAAGAAAAGAACCTTGCGAGCCACATCCCTGCCTTACGCTCAAGACATTTCAGGATGGAAGGGTTCATGAGCATGATACGCAGGTGATAGGTCAAGATGGAGAAATAATATACTTCCATTGCACTGCCAATGTTGCATTAAAAGATAACGAAGGAAAACCTGCAGCAGTCATAGAAATTTCCAGAGACGTGACTGAGCAAAAAAGCGCGGAGGAGGCACTGCAGAAGAGTGAGGAACGCTATCAGAGAATGGTAGCTAACGTTCCTGGACTGGTTTATCAGTTTGTCATGCATCCGGATGGCTCTATGGCTTTTCCTTTCGTTAGCGAGAGTTGCCGCGAAATATTTGGTATTGAGCCTCATGAGATTAGGCGAGATGCTAATATCCTCCTGGACCTCATTCATCCCGATGATCGTGCTGGCTTTTATCGCTCAGTCGCCGACTCGGCTAAGTCGCTCTCGCCATGGAAATGGGAGGGTCGAGGTATCGTATCGGGAGAGGAGGGGTGGTTCCAAGGTATTTCCCGTCCGGAGCGGAAGGTAAATGGAGATATACTCTGGGACGGTTTGCTTATGGACATTACCGAGCGCAAAGCCGTGGAGGAGGCACTTTTGAAGAGTGAGAAGCAACTGAGAGAGACAAAAGATTATCTGGATAATATCATCGAAAGTTCTGCGGATGCGATTGTTGTTGTGGATATGGCTGGAACCGTGCGTTCCTGGAACAAGGCAGCAGAAGACTACATGGGTTATGCTGCGGATGAGGTGATAGGATCGTCCAACAGGAAATTCTTTGCCGACTCCGAAGAACCAGAGAGAATAATGGAGATGGTGCTCCGGGATGGTACGCTTAAAAACTACAGGACGACCGTCTTGAATAGAGATGAAAAGCCTGTGCAGATCAGCCTGTCCGCATCGCTCTTGAAGGATAGCGATGGTGTGCCGATCGGAACGGTTCGTGTGAGTAGAGATATAACAAAAGAAATGGAGCTGGAGGCACGAATAAAAGAAGAACGGGACAACCTGAATCTGATATTCGACAGCATGGTTGACGCCATATACATTGTATCAAAAGACTATGAAATAGAGTTCATGAACAAAGTTCTGATCGACGAGTTCGGAGACCGGGTCGGTACTATCTGCTATAAAGCGTTTCATGACCGGGAGGGGCCCTGCCCTCTCTGCAAAAATCAAGAGGTGATGAAGGGAGAGACTGTGCACTGGGGGTGGGACTCCGGCAGGAGAGACAAGGCTTATGACCTCATTGAGACTCCTCTGAAGAATATCGACGGCACCATATCAAAATTAACGCTATTTAGAGATATCACCGAACGTAAACTGGCGGAAGAGAAACTTGAAAAGAAAGTCAAAGAGCTGATAAAATTCAACAAAATGACGGTAGATAGGGAGCTGAGAATGGTGGAATTGAAGAAGAGAATAAACGCCCTTCTCAAGGAATTGGGAAAGGAGCCTCGTTATAGGATACTCGAAGAAATTAACACAGAGACGAGCGAATGAATATCCGGACAAAGTTTCTTGCTGTCATGTTATCGCTTGTTTTGATTACCGGCATGGCTGCCATCCTGATTGGCAGAACCGTTTCAACAAGTATCATCAAGGAACAGATTGGCAATCATCTGGAGACCACCGCACAATCAAGAGCGCACCATATCGAGACGGTTTTAGCTGAGTATGAACAAGAGACTGAGATGCTGGCAACAGGAATTCCTTTTAGAAATGCAGTCGATAAAAGCAACAATCACACAGAATGCATAGAGATGGCTAATCTGAGAATAAATAGCACGATACAGTCCCATAAAGATATTTCAAGGATTAGGATTCTGGATAACAATGGCATCGTAATTGCTTCCAGTGATGCGGATGTTGGATATGACAAAAGTACGAGTGAAATTTTCCTGAAAGGAGAAGAAGAAACTTACATCGGAGATATTCACACTTCCGTATTCACCGGAGAGGACGTTCTAAGCGTGGCATCGCCGATTCTGGTGGATGGTAAATTCTCAGGGGTTATTATTGTAAATTTTGATGCAGAAGAAATATTTGAAATAACAACAGATAGAACAGGTCTTGGAGAGACCGGAGATATATACCTCATAAACAGAGAAGGCTACATGGTAACTCCGTCGAGGTTTATCAGTGATACGCTCCCGAAATCTGATGTTGATCCGGAGTATTTTGTCGGCACAGGAAATCACAAACCAGCCGCAGCTTTATACAGGAATTACCGTGGTCTGGATGTCATAGGGGCTCACGCACCCATACCTGCGATGGACTGGTGCCTGGTGGCAGAGATTGATGAAGAGGAAGCGTTTGCACCAGTTGCCAGACTAACCGCTACGATGTTTTCTGTCTTTGCCGCTCTTTTACTTGTTGGTACGGTAATCTGCATCCGGGTATCCGGAACGATAACAGACCCGATTGTAAGATTACATAATGGCACCGAAGAGATAGTGAAAGGGAACCTGAATTACAAAGTCGGTACCGGAACAGAGGATGAGATTGGCGAACTTTCAAGGGCATTTGATACGATGACTGCCAATCTGAAAGAATCCGGAAGAGAACTAAAAGAGTATAGTAAAGGTCTTGAGAAGAATGTGGAAGAGAGAACTGCGAGATTGAATGAGCTACTTAAGGAAAGTGAGCGGCAAAGGATTGCGATATTTAACATGCTGGAGGACGTTACCGAAACGAAGGATGACCTGATGGTGATGGGAGAGCGACTGATGCAAAAATCCGAGGAACAAAAAGCCCTGCTCTCGACCATACCGGCATTTGTCTACTTCAAGGGCAGGAATGGCAATTATATTGCAGCAAACAAGGCTTTTGCCGACATGGCTGGAACTCCGGTAGATGAAATAGCAGGTAAAACAGATTATGATTTCTTCCCGGAGGAGCAGGCGGACTCTTATAGGGCGGATGATCAAGAAGTGATGGAATCCGGCGAACCAAAGTACGATATCGAGGAACTCGTTACCGGTGCAGACGGTGAACCGATGTGGACTTCCACAAGCAAAACTCCTTTCTTTGATTCGAATGGTATTGTCATCGGTATGGTCGGGATGACACACGACATCACCGAGCGCAGGAAGGCAGAAGACCAGATAAAAGCATCCCTGAAGGAGAAAGAGGTGCTTCTGCGGGAGATACACCATCGCGTAAAGAACAACCTCCAGGTCGTATCAAGCCTGCTCGATATGCAGGCAAGAGGTGCCAAGAACAAAGACACGATCGATGCACTCATCGAATCCAAGAACCGACTAAATGCGATGGCGCTCATCCACACCCAATTATATGAAAGCAGTGATCTATCAGAGATCAACATGAAGGGGTTTGTAAATAAGTTGCTGATGCAGCTCTTCCAGAGTTATCAGGTTCAGGGTACGAAGATTACCCCGATCGTTTCAATAGTCGATTATCCCTTTCCAATATCGATGGCAGTGCCTGTCGGGTTGATCGTCAATGAACTGCTCTCAAACGCCCTGAAATATGCTTTTGTTGACAGAAAAGAAGGAACGATCAAGGTCAGTCTCACTGCATCAGAAGAAGGTAGGACCAATCTGAGGGTAAGCGATGATGGCGCAGGACTACCTGATGGATTCGATATCAATAAAACCGGAACGCTTGGCTTGCGTCTGGTAAAGATTCTCACAGAGGATCAGTTGCGAGGGAACTTAGAGGTCATCAGTAAAGAAGGAGTAACCTTTAATATAGAATTCAATATAAGAACTAATGGTGGAGTTTGATATGGAGAACGCGAGAATATTGATCGTCGAAGACGAAGCCGTTGTGGCTGAAAATCTGGAGATGGCGATCACTGATTGTGGTTACAAGGTGGTTGGGCGCGCTGCCAGTGCAGATGATGCGGTAAATGCTGCAATTGAACTTAAGCCTGATCTGATATTGATGGATATCGTCCTCCTGGGGCATAAAAACGGCATAGATGCATCCCGCGAAATAAAAGAGAAGATAGACATCCCTATTATATTTTTGACCGCATATTCCGATCTTGAGTTGATAAATCGTGCCAAGAACACCGAGCCGTATGCTTACATCGTTAAGCCGTTTCAGGAGAGGCAACTTTTCGCATCCATTGAGATGGCCCTGTACAAGAGTCGGATGGCGAGGAAGCTAAAAGAGAGCGAAGCAAAATTCAGAGACCTAACTGAGTTATTACCGCAAACCATTTTCGAAACAGATGAAAAAGGCAATCTTACATTTGCCAACCGTGCCGGATTTGACTATTTCGGCTATACCCAGGACGACTTTGAGAGGGACTTGACCGCCCTTCAAATGATGTCTCCGGAAGATCGAGATAGGGCTGAAGAAAATATTGGCAGGGTCATGAAGGGAGAACAGTTGGGTGGTGTGGAATACATGGTGCAGAGGAAAGATGGCAGCACATTCCCTGTTATCATATATGCCACACCTATTATCCGTGAAAACAAACCTGTGGGATTGAGAGGGGTTATTGCAGACATCACCGACCGAAAGAAGTCAGAAAAGCGCATCGAGGAGGAATATCGCCGAGCGGAATTTTATATCGATCTCATGGGTCACGATATAAACAACATCAATCAGGTCACGAGAGGTTATCTCGATCTGTTACTCCAAACACCGGATTTCCCTCTCAAATTCAGGAAAGGTGCAGAAATCGCTCTTGATCATGTCGAGAAAAGCGCTGACATTATATACAACGTGAAAACGCTCTCAATGATTCGGTCAGGCGAGACCAAACTGAGGAAGATCGATGTATGCACAGCTTATGGGAGTGCTGTCGAAGTCGTAGAGTCATCACCAAGAGAGCTCAGGATCAACTCAAACATAATCAAAGGCAGATATTTCATCAGCGGCAACGCGTTCCTCTTTGACGTATTCCTAAATCTTCTGAACAATGCTGTCAAGTTCGATAGACATGAGATCGTTGAAATCGATGTGGATATCAGTTCATCCGACGATAACTGGAGAATCAAGTTCAAAGATCGGGGGCGTGGTATCAGCGATGAGTATAAGACGATCATATTCAACCGGCTGGAACGGGCTGGTGAAAGTGCACAGGGTTCCGGACTCGGGCTTACGATCGTTAAGTATATCGTCGAGAGTTACGGCGGAAGCATCTCTGTGGAGGATCGGGTCAAGGGTGACCGGACACAGGGCAGCAACTTCATTGTACTGCTTCCAAAGGGGGACTGAAACATGGCAACGATATTCATCGTGGATGATGAACCGATGCTTCACGAACTTTATGGCGACGTTCTCAAGATCAGCGGACATGAAATCGTTGCAAATGCGTACGACGGCGATGAGGCGGTTGAAATATTCAAAAAGATGAACGAACCGCCTGAGGTTGTGATCATGGATCACCGGATGCCGGGCAAGAATGGGATCGAGACCACAAAGGAAATATTGGAAATCAACCCGGATATAAAAATCCTATTTGCAAGTGCTGACGCTGCTATCAAGAACGATGCGCTTGCATCGGGCGCGTGCGATTTTCTGTCAAAACCATTTGCCATAGGCGATCTGCTGGCAGAGATCGAGGAGATGGCAGCGGAGTAGATGGTTCGTCAATGGTCATCTCCTTCTAGCAATCCTCATAACTGCTTTCCTTGCCTCCTCAGCCACAAAGAGCAGCACCGCAAACGGGAGAAGCAAGAGCCAGTCCGAGAGATCAATCGGCGCAGTATTGAGAATGGCATTCCCGATCGGGTGATACACAATAAAGATCTGAAGCGCAATCTCGACAGCAATTCCTGCCAGCAGCAATCGATTCGTGAAGAACCCGATCCTGTGCACTGCTTCTCTTGATGTTCTGCAGACCATGCCGTTTGCAACCTGTGTGATCACAATTGCAGTCTGTGCAAGGGTGATCGCTTTTCGGTACACCATATCAGATACGGATAGAGCGCCAGAGACCCATCCTCCTTTAGATAGCATCCAGAAGTAGCCAGACATCGCTGCAAGAGCTTCGATCGGTCCGAGGAATAGATACGCCCTTGTAAGCAGCGCACGATTAAGCAATCGCTCATCAGGGGATCTCGGAGGCTTTCTCATCACATCCGGTTCCGGCTTCTCGGTACCGAGTGCGAGCGCAGGAAGCATATCGGTTCCAAGATCGATAGCGAGAATCTGGATGATGGTAAGCGGAACCAGATAGCCGACTGACGCCGGAAACGTGACAAATACGATGTATGGGATGATCTCAGGAATATTGCTTGCAAATATGTAGGTTATGAACTTCTTGATATTATCAAAGACACCTCTACCCTCCTCAATTGCTGAAACGATCGATGCAAAGTTATCATCGATTAGTATCATGTCAGCGGACTCCTTTGCAACATCGGTCCCCATAATCCCCATCGCTATCCCTATATCTGCCTTCGCAAGTGCAGGCGCATCATTGACGCCATCACCTGTGACAGCAACGATCTCACCCCGCTCCTGAAGCGATGTTACGATGCGCATCTTGTGCTCAGGCGTCATTCTCGCAAAGATGATCTCCTCTGCCTCAAGTTCGTTGACCAGTTCCGAATGGCTCATACCTTTTAGTTGCGGACCGGTGATCACAACCGGATCATCGCTCACAATCCCGATATTCTCTGCAATCGCACACGCCGTGGTGCTGTCATCGCCTGTTATCATGATGATCCTCACTCCTGCATCTCTGCACTTCTTTATCGCATCAAAGACCTCAGGACGTGGCGGATCGATCATCCCGATCAATCCAAGAAATGTCAAGTCTTTCTCTGTATTTTCAACCGAATAATCCTCAAATCCTATGTTTCTGCATCCGAATGCAAGAACCCTGAGCGCATCCCGTGCAAACGACTCATTGATTGTTATGATCTCATCGCGCATCTCATCAGTAAGCTCGATCGTCTCACCATCGATCATCGTATGAGTGCAGCGCGGCAGCAGACTGTCAAGTGCTCCCTTTGTCCATGCCGTTCTCTTTTCATCTGATTCGGTTACAACGGTCATCCTTTTTCGCTCAGAGTCAAAAGGAATGAGAGAAACCCGTTGATTCTCATCTCTCTTCTGCTTTATATCGAATGCCTTCTGCGCTACCACTGCGAGTGCTCCTTCGGTCGGATCGCCGGTGATATCCCAGTTACCATCATGCTCGATCAGCGATGCATCATTGCAGAGCGCAGATGTCGATAATATGGGGGTCAGTTCTTTGAGATCTGCGAGCAGTTTTTCATCCAGATAAAAATCGCCTCTCGGCTCGTATCCTGTTCCGCTGACCTCAAACACCTTCTGATTGGCGTATATCTTCCGAACAGTCATCTGATTCTGGGTGAGTGTCCCGGTCTTGTCAGTGCAGATTGTGGTCGTACATCCGAGCGTCTCAACGGAATTCAGGTTCTTGAGAAGCGCATTCCGCTTTGCCATCCTCTGGCTTCCCATTGCAAGCGAGAGCGTGACCGTTGGCAGGAGCCCCTCAGGAACATTGGCAACGATGATCCCGATCGCAAAACTGAAGTTGATCCAGAAAGGATTTCCCCGAATATCTCCGAGAATATAAAAACAGATTCCCATGATCGTTGCGATAACAGCGATGATCCTTATCACCTTGTGGATCTCCTTTTGCAGCGGCGTTGGTTCCGGTAGAACGGTCTGCGTCAGTTGAGCGATCCTTCCGAACTCGGTGCTGGCGCCGGTAGCGAAGACTACAGCCTTTCCGGAGCCAGCCGCAATTATCGTTCCGCCAAAGACAAGATTTGGATTGTCAACGAACTCCTCCTCAAAGGTTGGATCAGCGGATCGCCTCACCGCCTTTGACTCGCCTGTGAGAGGGGCATTGTTCACCTTCAGTTCATACTGCTCGATTACGCGGGCATCAGCAGGAATCTTATCTCCTTCGGAGAGGATCACAAGATCACCTGGCACGATATCCTTTGAATCGACCTTCTTCTCCCTGCCTGACCTGATCACCGAAACAAAACTCGGAAGCAGTTTTGCAAGTGCCTCTGCGGCACGTTCCGCACGGTATTCCTGTGTGAATGTGAAAATTGCGTTGATAAAGATAACCGCAATAATAAAACAGCCGAGATGAAACATTCCCTGTCCTGGTTCGAGATGCTCTCCGAGAAACGAAAGCCCGCCAGCAATCCAGAGCAGTACCGCAAAGAAATGGGTGAACTGTGTAAGAAATTTATAGATCAAAGGGGTTTTCCTGACCCTTTTGATCTCATTGTATCCGAACTGGCGTATCCGTGCATCTGCCTCGGAATCATCGATTCCATCTGGCGATGTGCCAAGTGTTGCATAGACCTCATCGCTTGATACTGCATTGATGCGCATTACGGTCACTTCATCGGACGCCACACGATCACGTCACATGGTGCTTTTTTGAGAATTCTTTCGACAGGATTTCCCCTGATAAGTTGCTTGAGAAAATATCTTCTGGTCGCTCCCAGAATAATGAGATCATACTTTCCTGATGCTGCCTCTGTGATGATCGCATCGGTTGCCCTCCTGTCAATGGCTGCTTTTGTTTCAGCAGCAATGCCATGCGTTGAGAGTGCGTCCACGAAATCCCTGACCATTCTTTTCGCATGTGCACGTGCAATATCCTTTTTTTCATGGGTCAGCCCCATGAATCCTGAGCGCGAGATCGTTCGTACATGTTGCACCGTAACAGTCCCATTGAAAAATTTAGCGAGTTTTGAGGTGAGATATGCACGTTCGCGAGCATATATGCTGCCAACTACCGGAACAAGAATCTTTCGGATATGCATCATCCTTCCAAGATGAACAACCCTTATCGCAAGCACTGAACAGGGAAGTGTGGTCATAAGATCGCTAATTATCGTTTTTTCGAAAAAATGCCTGAGCGATGCGACCGTAAGATCGATATGCTCCCTTCTGACAATAGACTCAATCGCAGGAACGATTCTTCCGGTCTCAACAATGCCGTGTGCATCCAGACCCTGGGAGTTTGCATACCTGATCACCCGATCGAGTGATTCCCTGCCCGCAGCAGATTCGCCCACATAAACCACATAGAGTTCTGCTTCACATGCATACGCCAGTGCGATGGCGTACCTTGCTGCTGCCTCTGCATGAAAACTGCCGTTTATCGCAACCAGGATTTTTCGGTACATGCCATTCCTGATTCTGTGACCGATGGTTTAAAAGATCATCGAAGGACGTGATACAACGCTTGGCATTCGTGTGATCCGTTCATTCGTGCTCGGTTACGATTTCGAAACCACGGACGCTGAACACATACAAAAACCGAAACATCTCAGGGAACTCACCTCAGTAGCTAACACTTTTACACCATCCACATCTACCGAACACCTAATTCAATAATTCTAACCGCAGAGAACGCCGAGAACGCAGAGTTTTAAGACTGTTTTAATTCGTGCTGGGTTTTCTGACGCCTCTGCGCACTCTGCGTTCTCTGCGGTAAAACTTGGTACGATCTAAAAATGCTAGCTACTGAAGAGAACTCACAATAATAAATTTACCCACAATCGGAGCTGTCAACTTGACGCTGGTGTTTGGGTCATATCCTTTTTGGTCGTGGAGTCGAATGTGCCCAAATATTATGTAAAATCTCTTGAATAAATCCCATACGATATTGAGCATGTACACTTTCAAGAGCAGAGGAGTTGCAGGATGGCAGGATGGCATGATATGCTCTTTTCGCTCTGGAATGATCCTCAGAGGTGGTTAGAAGATTATCATAAGCGCTCAATCTCGGAAACGATCAATTCAATGGTGAAGTGCCGATTTGGCGCAGCCACTCGAGGAAGCGTCTTGATTCACGGAAAGAGACTGAAACCCGGCTGAAACTTGTGGCGCACGATATCCGGAGAGTGGGGTATCTTGAGCTCATGGGCGATGTGGTGCCACATTGGCGTGGGCAGGGGTGTACATGAATTTCGTTCCAACACTCGATCCGGCGAAAGGTTTATATAAGATCAGATAACCGTCAATGATATATCAAGTTTGTCTGTATTAAGACAAATATAGTGAATACAATGATGCGTCTGACCCCTCAGCTATGAGCAGTACATATACAAATGCCGTGCGCACAGCACGCAAAGTAATCAAACATATCCCACTTATGGCGAGATCATCTATGCTCTGTGGGATGGACGATCGGGTGAAGCACGCCTGCACTATCACACATTTATTTCCTCCTATCATATCCGGATTCATCGATAGTGTCGCGTTCGCCATAAGATGTGTTTCGCCTCTGTTCATTCCGGATGCAAGGGGGGTGGTAGGGATAGAGTAGCAAAGTAACACATTTTTTTTGATTATTAGAACAAACGTACAGACATTAAAACAAACAAATTGGAGGTAAATAGTGAACAGAACAACAATCATCATGGTGCTGGTGGTGATCGCGCTTGCGATGCCGGCGGCATCCGCGACCGATTGGCAGCAGTTCCAGAGGGACGAGATACATACCGGATGGACGACTGACACCGCGCCGATATATGATCCGCCAACTCTAGCGTGGAACTATACTCTTGACGGCTGGGTCGATACCACGCCGATTGTCGGAGGCGATCAGGTCTTTGTGCTCAGCGCAAAGGGAAGGCTGTACGCATTCAACGCGACGACTGGTGTGAAGAACTGGGACCACCAGTGCTCCCCTGCCACCGGGACATTTGAGGTCTCTGTGCCGGCATACAACAATGGGGTAGTGTATGTTGCAACGAGTGCGGGAAGTGCGGGTTTTGGTTACTGCAGGGTAACTGCGCTGCATGTAAGCAGCGGTAATGAACGCGAGAATATCACGCTGAAGATGACCCATGGATACCAGTTGAACACACCTATAACGTACGCAGACGACAGGATATATGTTGGTGACTGGAATGGCAGTGCTGATACCACTAATGGCAGTGGCACATACTGGTGTCTCAATGCCAGTAATGTATCAGATATCGTCTGGTCATACCGACCAGACCGTGCCTGTACCGGATACTACTGGGCAGGTGCTGCGATCGTTGGCGACTACATCATCTTCGGCGACGACACTGCGAATGTGACGTGCCTGAACAAAAATACTGGCGCGTTTGTGGACTATGTGAATGTTTCGGAAGCACCATTCAACATCAACAACCCGGTTGAGGAGATCAGATCGTCGATCCGGTGGGACGAATGTACAGGTCGCATCTACTTCACAGGAAAGAAAGCGTCGACGCCACGTTCAGGACATGCTTACGCTGTCGGTTTCAATCCAACTAC
>JAYEGV010000260.1:0-3868 GCA_034659235.1 Methanobacteriota archaeon | reverse complement strand
AGCTGTAGATATGTTGAAGTTTTTCTCAATATCAGTTCGTTTAAGGTAGCCCCGTGTGGCGATGTATGCGATTTCATTTGCCAGCCTGCTTTTTACTCCCTCACTCACTCCCTCACTCACTCCCTCATGACGGAGTATTTCATTGAACCTTGCACTGAAGTCTTCTCTGAACTTTACACTGAAATCTTCAGGTTCCAATTCAACGTCCTCCGACTTCCCGCTTTCAGGTCTTCTAAATGTTGCAGTAAAAAACGTATCAAACTCAAACTCCACAGGCGGCAGCCCTGCCCCATCCATCAGCCTTCTGATCTTGTTGATACCGGTTCCCATTCTTTCGATATACTCAACCCTGTGCAGAAGATCGGCAATTTTGGCATTTCTGGGCATACTCTTCTTCCCGAAATCCTCAGGTCTCAGACCCTTCACAAGTCCGCCAAAGTTCGTGATCTCGATTCTGTCATCAAATATCTCAACCATCACGTTCGTGCCCCTCTCAAAATAATCCCTGTGCGCCACGGCATTGATGACAGCTTCACGCAGGGCATCATACGGAATTTCAGGAATCTCCCTTCTTCTCGGCTCGCCGGTCATCTCATATCGCACAGCCAGATACCGCTTGAGAAAGATCATCGCGCCGTCAATATTTGAGATCAGATCCTCGTTAAAATCACGCCGGTCCAGAACATCGACCTTCTCTGTTCCATCAAAGAGAGCACAGGTAACAGCAGTATGAAAATAAATATCATGCAGATTCTTTGCGAAAAAAAGAATCCCGGCATTATTAAAAATCAGTTTGCCCTCCTGCTTTTCAGCAACTCCTAAATTTACCAGCATAGAAGGAGTATCCAGCACTTTCGAGATGCCGGCAAGCCTCAAAAACCTGTCAAACTTCCCATGATCGAAATGCACATCATAATCAAACCTCAAATTCACAAGCTCATCGAACCGGATCTTCCCCTCCGACTTAAAGAACTCGATGATATCATCCCGATCAAGTTTCTGGGAATTGGGACCAACTCGCGTATAAAATCCGGCAGAGCATTTGTATGGCTTATCCGCCCCTTCCAACACCTTCACAACCAGGATATTCCCGAATTCCTCTAACAAAACAGTGACCGGCGGCTGACAATTGTTGGCTCTGTCCTGAATCTGCGATTTGAGTTCATTTGTTATCCTGATACCCTTAACGCCATTATCGTCACCAATCCCGAGAAATATCCTGCCGCCTGATGAATTGGCAAAAGCCACAATTTCTTTATCGATATTGGCTAAAGATTCTTTGAACTCTATCTTATAGCCTTCGCCCTCTTCGAGTACCAGTTGCATCTCTTCTTCTTTCACGCCACCAGAACCTCGTTAAATTCCCTCAAGATATCATCCAGTCCATTGCCAAATAGTTGGTACGCCTTGATCGCTCCGCCCTTCTGGTTAAATGGCACATTCTCAAAATCTTCCATGCTGATGCTTACGGATGACGCAATATGGTCTTTCACCATAATAAGCCACTCTATCTGTTCGGGCGTGAACGTTCGCCCCAGTTTCTCCTGTTCTGCCAGCCAGCCATCGAATCTATCATCAACAGTCTCGGAAAACGGCTCAAGGACGTTGCTTTCGCCGGCAGCAAAGCGGATCAGCGAAATGATGTTTGTCAGGAGTTTCTGCGGTCCCACGCCTTTTACTTTCGACTTTTCCAGTTGTTTGTAAGCATGCCAGATGAGTTCTGTTGTGAGGCGATAAGGCGGTCTTTCTATGGCTTCGGCAAGCTGTTTGATCTGCTCATAAGTGATGTGTCGTTTGCCATAAGGTTTGCTGTAAATGATCTGCAAGGCGGTGAGTTCGTCCTTGTTCTCCTCTATGAATCGTTTGAAAGTGTCAACAGTGGTTCTGGCTTTCTCCTTTGCCTGCGCATCAAAGCCTGCAAAGGTCACTTCATCTTTGCTCACTGTATCTATGATCTGCTCGTTTCTTTTCTTGATGTCGATTAGTGTGTTTCTTAATTTCGGGTTGTCGAATGGAGCACAGGCATCCTTTATCAATTCCTCAGCGGCTGTTTGTATCTGCTTCTCTGTTGGCGTTTCCGTCTTAAAAATCTCTTTTGCCACATCCAACCTTTTATCAGGGTCAACCGCATCCAGCAGCTTGTTTATGAGTTCTTTCAGTGGCTTGCCTTCCGCGGCGGCTTTGATCTCCGCGCTCTCTTTTTCATCGATCGCCCGGTCCAGTCTGGCAAGCCTTCCGGCAAGAGAGGTAAGTGTATCCTCGTCCCGGTTTCCCAGTGCAACCGACATAACAAGTTTCTCAAATGACACGTTTTTCTTTCGTTCCAGAGGGCGGGAATCGGTCTTATCGTTCTCGCACACGCCTACTGCATCCACGATCACAAAGTGGGTTTTGCAAGAGACATCTGGCGTTACGGCTTTAAGATCGGTTGGGGAAATAACTCTGGTTCCGCGTCCTTTCATCTGCTCAAAGTACACTCTTGACTTGACATTTCTCATGAATATCAGGCACTCCAGCGGTCGAATATCCGTGCCTGTCGAGATCATGTCCACAGTCACAACTATGCGCGGATTGTAGGAATTGCGGAAACTGGCGATCAGATCGTCGGTTTTCACCCCGGTGGTCTTGTAGGTTATCTTCTTACAGAACTCATTTCCTTTGCCAAACTCCTCTCTCACGATATGAACGATATCCTCTGCGTGGGAATCGTCCTTGGCAAAGATAAGAGTCTTGGGGACTTCTTTTCTGCCCGGAAATATCTCTGTGAAGATCTTTTCCTTGAATGTTTTTATGACCGTTCTTATCTGGTCGGGCGCCACCACAGCCCGGTCCAACTGTGTGGCAGAATATTCAAAGTCACAATCAAGTTGTTCCCATCTGGTTTTTCTCGTGAGCTTATCCCTCTTATCGATGTAATAGCCTGTTTCGACCCTGCTACCTTCCTGGGTGATCTCGGTTTGTATTCTGTAAACCTCATACCCCACATTCACCCCATCGGCAACTGCTCGCTCGTGGCTGTACTCTGTAACAAGATTCTGGTTGAAAAAACCAAGCGTTTGTTTGGAAGGGGTTGCAGTGAGCCCTATAACGAATGCATCGAAGTATTCAAACACCTGCCGCCATAGGTTGTAGATAGAGCGGTGGCACTCATCGGTAACGATAAAATCAAAGGTCTCTATCGGAATTTTTGGGCTGTATGATACCTCTTTCGGCTTGTCTTCTGCTGGCGCAAGATTAAAAAGGGATTGTTCCTCGTTCTCTGCATCATATTCGGTTTCTCCCTTGAGCATGGAAAAGAGCCTTTGTATGGTGGTGATGCACACCCGGCTCACAGGGTCTAACGTATTTGATGTGAGGTGCTGGACATTGTAAAGCTCAGTAAACTTTCTACCATCGTCAGGAGTTATATACTGCTGAAATTCCTTTCTCGTCTGACGCCCCAGATTGTTCCTGTCAACTAGGAAGAGCACTCTTCTTGCATCTGCAAATTTTATCAATCGGTAAATGAAACTTACAGCAGTATACGTCTTGCCGGATCCTGTTGCCATCTGGATCAGTGCTCGCGGTTTTGCTTCTGCAAAGGACTGTTCAAGGCTCTGAATGGCTTCTATCTGGCAGTCTCTTAACCCCTCTGTCATTAAGGGTGGTATATTCGTGAGTTTTTCCCTGAGAGTTCCATCGGGATGGAATGCCCATCCCTTGAGTGTTTCAGGCTTATGGAATGAGAAAACCCTTCTGGAACGCGGCTCAGGATCTCTTAAATTTCTGAAAAAAGTCTCTACACCCGTACTTTCATAAGTGAACGGGAGCGGCTCCTCCACATGCGGTAGATTTTCGGGAATGACTGCAATGTATTTTCCGGATTGAT
>JAYEGV010000259.1:0-3870 GCA_034659235.1 Methanobacteriota archaeon | reverse complement strand
TGAACGGATCCTGCTCCAGCCGATCCACCAGTGGAATATCGGATATGATCGCCCCGACAGCAACGATCGTCTCGGATACGAGGTTGATCATGGCGCATGGGGCTGTATTGTTCTTCTTGAGGCGATAAATCACATAAGATCCGACAGTGGATCCTTTTCCATGAGGAAACAGAAAAACACGATCTGCAATTGTTACACCTTCTTTTGGATGGTCTTTCTCTATGATTGTTCCGGTTTCCGGATCGATTCCACCAAGAAACGATATCGGTGTCTCAGATATCAGAATCTCTCCAGAAGCAACTCCCTTTGAGACTGCATGGCCTGCAACGATCATGAATATTCCTCGATCAAACGCTTTGCCCATGTCAGTTTCTTCTGTTTGACATCGCTTACATCAGGGTCATCATAATCGAATCCAAAGAGCGTCACACTTCCTGCATGGAATGCTCTCGCGAGGAACACGCACCGATCCCCATCCGTGAACCCACCGAAATTGTGGATGTTATCAAGAGGCTTCGACTGGGTTGTACCAATCATCCGATCAAGGAGCGGCACAACCGATCTTACCGCGGGAATGTTATCGCCATGCGCGTGAACCACCACAAACGAGCCTTTTTTATTTGCTGAGATGATATCATCGATTATTCCGTCCAGATCGGTTATGATAACATCCGGAATCATCTGATGCGCAATCAGGACCGTTGTTGCGCCATCTGCCGCGATTACGACCTGATCCTGCCTGATCGATTCGATCTCTGCTGCAAACGATGGCGCATTTCCGCATACTGCAATATCTCTTCCTGATATGATATCATGCAGATCCTGTAATGTGCCTCTCTTTCCGCGCAGCAGGTCAGATAGGATGCGTGCACTCTCTTCATCTGCTGATCGGTCGAAGCCGAAGTCTGCAAGGATCTGCAGATACAGCGGCTCCCATTCACTGAATTCCATGAATGCCTGAATCGCTGTTGGCGGGGTTAAGTTTTTCTGCGATCATTTATGATCATGGTGGACATAATCGAAAGATTCGTATATTAGGAACACAAACATTAGGACTATGTTCCTATTTATTAACAGGATGGATTCTGTGGTTTTCAAAAGACGCCGAAAGAAGTGACTTTTCATTCTTTCTCGACCTTGTGTTCTCATTCTCCAGTTTAACGCAAAGTCGCAAAGAGAGACGCCCGCGTTTTTCCACATACGCGAGGGAGCTACCGTTAGCGACCACAAAAAACATCAGAACCAGGATTTTTGAACGTTGTAAAATGATTTGTGGCTTTGGTGGGTGAAAAGTTAAATATCACTGGATTTTTAGATAGTGCCACCATGGTCTTCAAGAGACGAACCCGTGTCGATGTCGCAAAAAAAATATTTCTCGAACACATCGCTCCAATAAAAAGAACAGAACGGATACCAATCGAAGAAGCGAACAATAGAGTTCTAGCAGAGGGGATCATATCACACATCGATATCCCTGATCACAGGCGCGCAGCGATGGACGGATACGCGGTTCGTGCAGAGGATACCACCGGTGCTTCACTATCGAATCCTGTGCTTCTGCGAGAAGGGATTGATTGCGTGCGGGTGCATACCGGATCGAGCATACCGCAGGATATGGATGCGGTGGTTATGATCGAGGATACGCTGCCAGGAGTCGAGATATGTGTAGCGGTACATCCGAACAAACATATCAGTTTGATCGGAGAGGATGTCTGTCAGGGAGATGTGGTATTCGGAGATGGGCATTACATCAGAGCCTGTGATATTGCGATGCTTGCCATGCTCGGCATATCACATATCGATGTATACGCCCGCCCGGTGGTTGCGATCATCCCGACAGGATCAGAACTCGTTTTCAGATATGAAACCGATGGGATTCGGGAGACGAACGGGCTGATGACTGGCATGTACCTCGAAAAATGGGGCGGAATTCCGATTTACAGAGATATCGTCATCGACGATCCTGATCTGATCGAAGAAGAGATCCTTGCATGTACAGACTGTGATGCGATCGTTCTCTGCGGCGGCACATCGGTCGGAGAGAGGGATTATGTCCCAAAGGTGATCGAATCGATTGGAGATCTGCTGGTACATGGTGTTGGCTTGAGTCCCGGGAAGCCCACAGCGCTCGGTATGATCGGAGAGACACCGGTGCTCTCACTCCCTGGATATCCTGTTGCCTGTCTGATCGCACTGCTGGAGTTCGCACGTCCGGCAATCCGGAGACTGGGACACGTACCTCCAAAGCCAGACCGGCTATTGCGCGCACGTCTCGGTGCAAAGATTGCATCGAAGATCGGATATGTTACCTACACAAGAGTACAGGTGAGAGGTGGTGTGGCTCATCCGGTCATGACGTCCGGAGCGGGCATCCTCAGTTCGGTTACGCGGGCAGATGGCTTTGTCGTAATCAAAGAGGAACTGGAGGGACTCGATTGCGGTGATGAGATCGATGTTGTATGGCTTGAATAGCCTTAATTCATGGATGCATGAAACGGCTCAACAATGCCAACGATGTTCTTAATCGTCTTTTCGAGTTCTACCAGCACCATACCAAGATTGGTATTTGGTTCGATCAGTGTTGCCAGCAGCATCTTTCTGCCGGCTCCCATAACGATCAGCCGCCCATGCCGTGACTCAACGATCATGCGATCTGGCAATCCTCTGTTTAACCCCTCTGCTGTGATCTCAGCGGCGCCAAGCATCGTTGCAGCCATGGCAGCGAAGACGCTTGCGTCCTTTGGCGCATTTGCTGTGACCAATACCCCATTCCGACTTATTATTGCGCTTGCCTCAATTGCAGCCCTATTATGCAGGTCTGACAATGTTTTACTGAGTGCGTTCATCGTAGTCATGTAATAAATCCCCTCAATGACCGATTGTTATCTATACTTTATTTGAGAGTATTATTAAACTTTCGATATGTTTTGTTGCATACCCTAAATGTCAGGCAGATCACAAAGATAAAATACTACTGCTGACATAATGATATTGGGAGATCGGGATCAATCATCATGAACAAAAGAATTTTGCTGTCGAGAGGACACTGGACATGCATTGGCTGTCATTCGGAAGTCGATACCGATGTATCGCAACGGAGGTACTGGTGATAACAAAATCGGTCACCCGACGTTGTGCGCTCAACTTGAATCGGTTGGCTATGGTCGTAATCATTCTCTGCATATTGGCTGCTCCGGTACATGCCATCGATTTCAATATTCCGGAATCCACCGTGACTGAAGTGGCAACGAATCCGGAGTATTATGATGGCACATTCACGCGCGGAACGATCGCAATCGCAGGAACGTTGACAAATCTCTCTGATGGAGCACGTATCAGTGATGAAACATCGAGCATTGCAGTCGATACGAAGCAAATATCGCTATTCGATGGGTTTGGGGATGGAGACGATGTAAAGATGATCGGTGTTTTTAATTACAAACATATCGGAGAAAATCTGTTTGTTCCGGAATGCATCCTGCACTGGCCTCTGATCGATTCCGGAACGGTTCTGGTATCAGAACTGGTAGACCATCCGTCATCGTACAATGGCAAGAAGGTAACCATCATCGGTAACCTTTCCGATATCAGAGAGTCTGGCATGGGTTACATGATCGGTATCGAGGATGATGGAAAGTATGCCGATGTCAGGTTCTATGGCAGAACCGTGCTGGATGTCGGAACTGAAGTTGAGGTTACCGGTATATTCAGCACTGGCACGCTGTATGCAGAAACCCTTACGAAGCACAGGACATTACCTTTTGACGTTCCCGGATTCTCAGGATTGATGCTGGTCTCTGTGCTCGTGTTTGTGTTTGTCAGAAGGAGGAGGTAAAGATAGCCCCAGACACGGCACACTTGGAATGAATT
>JAYEGV010000258.1:0-3871 GCA_034659235.1 Methanobacteriota archaeon | reverse complement strand
ATCCTCTGTTGACCGCTGTTGTGCTCACACGCCCACCCGGTACGGCATCGCTGCGCCTTCCGGAATCGAATGGATGTACCGCTCCCTGAAATCTGGATTTCGCATCATGCAGTAATCAGCAGACCCCCTGTACGCCGGATGTTTTCCGATCCGCTTCCAGATCTCGCCAAGCGGCTCCTCCCGCACATTACCAAACGATATCGGCGTATAAGCGCACGGAAGCACATCACCTGCTGCTGTAATATGCATCCACCGTCTGCCAGCAAAGCAGCCGAAGAGTTCAGGTCCCATGAAATATGGAAATGCAGTGACTCTGGGTCCATCCGGTCGCCTGTTGATACTTTTCTGAAAATTTTTGAGCCTTGAAACATCGCTCTCTGTGATCACCTCATCCTCATGTTCCAGCCACCTGCCAACAGCAATGATCTCGTAGAGCGATATCTCATGCACACCGAGATCACACGCAAGCGAATAGAAATCATCCAGGCAATCGATGTTCTCTGGTGACACTACAACAAACATGTCCACGAACAGATCTGCGGAAAGCGCGTTTTTGATCCCGGTAATAGCATCAGCAAATGCACCAGCACGCCCACGCATCCGGTCATGTTCCTTTGCATCCGTGCCATCAAGACTGATCCGAACAGCGTACATGCCAGCGTTCTTCAGTGCGCGTGCCATTGATTCATCCAGCCCGTATCCTGATGTGAATGATGTTGCAATCGCCTTCTCGCAATTAACATGCGCAACCATCTGCGGAATGTCCTGCCTCATCATCGGCTCGCCACCATCAAAGGAGATCAGATATGTGCCGAGATCCTGCGCCTGATCGATCACGCCAACGATCTCATAAAGCGATAATTCTTCGCCCATGATATCGGATGCACCGCAGTGGATGCAGTTGTTCGGGCATCGCGTTGTGATTCCAATGGATGTCTGATCCGGAACCCGCCTCTTCAAGAGTGCGTTCACCTCTGCCGATATCAATCGATCGAATGCTGCGCCTGGTATTGGGGGAATCCATGTCGAAAAGATCAGTCGTTCATCCTCGACGAGAATCGGTTTTTCGTCTGCAAAAACTCTGTTTATCTTCTTTAGAATCGGTTTTGCAGGCAGAGATAGTGCCCCTTCCGCACCGAGTTGTACTTTGCCATTATGCATGGAAACATTCAGTTTCAGGAGTGAATTCTCATAAACGCGCATTGCGGTACAACTCACACTGCTTTGTATTTTAATATACCGAGATGCAACGATCATCAAAACTTTTATATTGTTCCATACCCGATAACACTCCATAATGGAGACCAATTTCATAAAGAAACACAAGGATTCTGATACCTTTGTCATCAAACGATCATCTTTTTTTGACACCCCTGTGCATCTGACCGGCAATCTGATCGTTGGCAGCGGCTCCGATTTCTGGGGTGATCTTGTTGTTACTGGATTCCTTGAACTTGCAAAAGGTGTCACAGTGAAAGGATCGGTGCAGGCTGCCAGCGCGATAATCGGTGCGTATTCCCAGATCAACGGAAGCATAAAAACTGAGCAGGACTGCGTGGTGCTTGATTGCGCCAGAATCGGTGGAGATATCATATCGGGAAGGGATGTCATGCTCAGACCGAACATCAGAGTCGGAATCGTGGATGCAGCAGGCAACATCGAGATCACAGGTAAAACTGACGTAACGGAACTCCGTGCAGGAAAGAAGATCATTGCAAGGAAAGATTTGCAATAATGCCAGCACATCCGCAGGTCACGCAAACGGTTGTGGACTCCCACATCATATCATCGCAGCGTATCGAAGATGTCATAAAGAGAATCGATTATGATTACAAACGGTGCTGTGGCTGCGGTGTCTGCGTTGAGATGTGCCCGACCGATGCGCTCGAACTGGGCGATATGCGTGCCATCGGTACAGGGCTGGATGTGCCGCCAGTGCTTCTCGATCCGGATAAGTGCTCGTTCTGCGGGATGTGTGCCGCATTCTGCCCGATAAAAGCAGTTAAAATGGAGATCGATGGCGAAGATTCTATAAAACGGGACTGCTATCCACATATCGAGCCGAAGGCACAGGCAAATGAGAACTGCATCCCGTGCAGTCTGTGCGAGCAGGTATGCAGTTCGGACGCGATCACGGTCAGATATACATTTCCAAAGAAGGAGGAGATCGCACCATTCAAGAAAGGGGTGACCGGCGAGATTGAGATCGATATGGAGAAATGCAACTATTGCGGCATCTGTGCATATTTCTGTGATGCATTCATCCTGATTCCGAAAGAAAAGAATGAAATAACTCCTGTCGATCCTGTACCGTTTGAAAACATCCTCATTGATGAAGAATTGTGTGATTACTGCGTGCTCTGCGAGGATATCTGTCCTGAGGATGCAATAAAGGTTAAAGGTAACAGGGAGGCGACTGCGCCACGCGTATCAGGCGAACTCTCGATCAATGATAACTGTATTGCATGTGGGTGGTGCAGAAGCGTATGCCCTTACGAAGGCATTGATATTTTCAAGCCATTCGGAGGGGATATTCGATTGATTGAGAACCACCTGATCAAATGCGATCCGCTTGGATGCCATGCATGCTTCAATGTGTGCCCATCGAATGCATGGTATATTCCGGCAGATGGGAAGATCGATATCTCATCCGATCGATGCATCTTCTGCGGCGCATGTGAACATGCATGCTGGCTCGATGCGATTGCTGTCGATCGAACCGATGTTGTGCATACTCCTGTGTGCGATACCGTATGGAAAGAGGAATGGGAGCGTGGAATCGAGAGCATCGTTTCTAAAAAGAGAGAGCGTCCTGATCGTTCGCACGTAATCGCTGCTCCGGTTCCGGAGCGTGAGGTAACTCCAGTGCCTGTGATGCCAGATATCAATCCTGCTCTGCTCGAGAAGGCGAGGGCAAGGATCGATCAGATCACGCCGATGCTACGTGATGTGAAGACGAGGTATAAGTGGGAGATGTGTGAGGACTCGTGAGCGTGGTTGTGGTACTGCTGATGAGTGTTGAGCAGTTCCGCGGCGACGGGCGCATTCGAGTGGTGCGGTGCATCAGTGGTCGGCGATTATCTCATCTATCCAAGCAGTTCCGGGCATCTGATCAGTCTCTTTCGCGGGAACGGCACGATGAGAGACGATATCAATCTTGCGGATAATCACAGCATATCGTTCGCATGTCCTGATCTTGGACGTATCCGTGCGTCCGTGTCATACCATGACGGATATGTGTATATCACCTCTGAAAACTCACCGACGGCTGGATACGTGTGAAAGGTCGGATTCGAGGACGGGCGGTTCATCGATCGCGGCTGGAGTTCCCCTATCGGTTTTTCCACATCAACGCCTGTGATCCATGACGGGCGTATGATGTCGGTCAGGGCGAGCACAGCTACACTGGGAATCTCGTATATCTAAACGACTCAACCGGAGAGATCGTCTGGTCTTATCCCGTGTCTTCTGGCGTGAAATCCTCGCCTGCCCTCTCGATCTGCGATGATGATGTGTACCTCTATTTTACGACCGCTATGGGCGATGGGTCACTCTACTGCCTGCACGAGGACGGGGCGCTTGCATGGGAGTACAATCCTCCGGACGACGGATACATCCTGCAGGGGGCTACAATCTCTGAGAGGCTTCTGTACTTTGGAACCAACGGCGGATACGCCTATTGTGTCGGAAGAAGAGGTAATCCCAACCACGATGGGGTGATTACGGCAGTGGACGCGGTAATCGCACTTCAGATGGCTGTCGGGGCGGTTCCTGCTGTGCTGATGGGTGATATGGATGGTGATAGAGTGACATCACTTGATGCACTGATGATCTTGCAGGCAGCAACTTCGTAGGAATTTTTTTGAACATC
>JAYEGV010000257.1:0-3875 GCA_034659235.1 Methanobacteriota archaeon | reverse complement strand
GCATCAAATTCGATGAAGAAGAGAAACAAGTCTATGAAAACGTTCTTGAAAAGTTCCCGCTCTCTATCACCCCTTATTATCTATCGTTGATTGATTTCGATAACTATAAGAATGACCCGATCTTTATACAGGCATTTCCCGACCCTCGTGAACTGGTTATCAGTAAATATGACATAAAAGACTCGCTCGCGGAGGATAAAGACAGTCCTGTCCCGGGAATCACTCACAGGTATCCGGATAGGGTACTCTTTCTCATAAGCAACATCTGCAGCATGTACTGCCGTCATTGCACACGAAAGAGGCGGGTTGGCGATGTGGATTCCATTCCGAATAGATCCGAGATACTGAAAGGGATTGAGTACATAAAAAACACACCAGAAATCAGGGATGTCTTGCTTTCGGGCGGAGATCCGCTGATGTTATCAGATGACTATCTGGATTGGATTCTCACTGAACTGCAAGCGATTCCGCATGTTGAGGTGATCAGGATAGGAACCAGAATGCCTGTAGTCCTGCCCTATCGTGTAACCGATGATCTGGTAAATATGCTCAAAAAGCACCATCCTTTATGGATTAATACACAGTTCAACCACCCACGAGAGGTGACAGCCTCTTCAAGAGAAGCGCTTAAGATGTTAGCAGATGCAGGAATACCGCTTGGCAATCAATCGGTCTTACTGGCAGGTGTGAACGACTGTCCTATACTGATGAAGAAACTGGTGCATAAACTGGTTCAAAACAGAGTCAGACCCTATTACCTGTATCAATGCGATCTATCCGAGGGATTGACTCATTTCCGCACCCCGGTTGGCAAAGGTATAGAGATCATTGAATCCCTGATCGGACACACGAGTGGATTTGCGGTACCAAGTTATGTGATCGATGCACCGGGCGGGGGCGGGAAGATCCGCGTTATGCCCCAGTATCTGATATCATGGTCCACCAACAAGGTCATCCTGAGAAATTATGAAGGGGTCATCACCTCTTACAAAGAGCCGGATTCCTATGAACCGACCTTCTGCGACAGAAATTGTGATGAGTGCCATCTGCAATTGGATCTGGACGCGGCTGATGAACATAAAGCGGTTGGTATTGAAAAGTTATTAGCAGATCATGATAAGACCATATCCCTTGTCCCGATGAATACGGATAGAATGAAGAGAAGAGCTGACCAGTGATGCCAGACAAGATTGAGAGACTCGGAGATTCATATATCCAGCACGGAACGTTCAATGACAGAATTTATCTGATGAAGTTGTCGTGCAGGGATTATCCGGATATTGTAAATCGCTTACACAACCTTGCCCATCGTCATGGATACTCCAAGATATTTGCGAAGGTCCCGGAGTCTGCATGTCCGTTGTTTCTTAAAAAAGAATACGAAGTCGAAGCCCGCATCCCATCTTTTTACGATGGTGAAGAAACGGGTCTTTTTCTTGGAAAATTCCTGCAAAAGAATCGCCAGAACTCTTCTGATCAGGAAATAATACAGTCTGTGCTGAAAACGGCAGAGGAAAAAGCCGCATTGGTAGATTCTCCCACCCTGCCTGAACCGATGCAATGGCGGATTTGCCGACCGGACGATGCCGAAGAGATGGCTGAAGCGTATCGCCATATATTTGAGACGTACCCATTTCCCATTCGTGACCCTGACTATCTTCGTGAAACCATGGATGGCAATACAGTCTACTTTGCAGTGGAATGTGAGGAAAAGATCGTGTCGCTGGCATCATCTGAGATGTACAAAGAGGATTGCCACGTCGAGATGACCGACTTTGCGACACTTCCTGAGTATCGCAGAAACGGACTTGCCACATTCTTGCTCTCGGTGATGGAAGAAGAGATGCGACGGCAGGGGTTGAAACTCTCGTACACCGTTGCCCGCGCAATCTCATACGGCATGAATATCACATTCTCAAGGATGGGGTACCAATACAGTGGGACACTACTGAACAACACTAATATTGCCGGGCGTCTTGAAAGTATGAACGTGTGGTATAAATTCCTGTAGCTGTTACGAAAGACAGTTACGCGGTGGATTTTTCTTTATTACGCAAGGGCTCTTATCAGCTGCTGTAATTAGCCAAAAAAAAGAAGAGCGCGAGGATTCGCGCTTTAGTACATTCCTTCCATTCCAGGTGGCATACCGCCCATGTCAGGTGGCATTCCACCACCACCTGCTGGCATCGGTTCTCCCTTGGATGCGATCACGTCATCGATCCGGAGGATCATGACAGCTGCCTCTGCAGCAGAACTGATCGCCTGCGTCTTGACACGCAGCGGTTCAACGATGCCTGCTTCCCACATATCAACGATCTCACCGGTGTACATGTTAAGTCCTGCATGGATGTTGCCGTCCTTGTGCTGGCTCGTCATCTCGACCAGTTTATCGATCGGGTCGAGCCCTGCATTCTCTGCAAGCGTTCTTGGGATGATCTCAAGCGCGTCTGCGAATGCACTGACTGCCAGCTGCTCTCTGCCGGTCAAACTGTTTGCATACTCACGCAGTTTCTGTGAGAGTTCGACCTCTGGCGAGCCGCCGCCTGACACGAGTTTTCCGTCCTCGATCGTTACGCCAACGACATGCAGAGAATCTTCAAGAGCACGCTCCAGCCCGTCGACCACATGCTCGGTTCCGCCGCGCAGCATCAGCGAGACCGCCATCGGGTTCTCGCAACCTGTCACAAAGATCATGTTCCCGCCGCCGATCTTCTTCTCCTCGACCAGATCTGCTGAACCGATATCGTTTGCATCGATCTCATCGAGATTCGTGATGTTCTTAGCACCTGTTGCTTTTGCCAGTTTATCGAGATCGCTCTTCTTGCATCTGCGAACCGCCATGATCCCTGCCTTTGCGAGGAAGTGCTGCGCCATATCATCGATCCCTTTCTGACAGAAGATTACATTTGCACCACTGTCAGTGATCTTTGTGACCATATTCCGAAGCATCGTCTCTTCCTGATCCAGGAATGACTGAAGCTGGTCAGGCGATGTGATCTGGATCTCTGCATCCACTTCAGTGCTCTTCAGTTCGACTGCAGTGCTGAGCAGCAGGATCTTCGCGTCCTTGATCTTCTTTGGCATGTTCGGGTGTACCCGCTCCTTATCAATGATCATGCCACTTATCAGTTCAGAATCCTCAACAGCAGCTCCAACCTTCTTTTCAACCTTGATATTCTCAATATCGACGGTCATCTTGCCATCGGTTTCCTCTGCAACCGACCGAACCGAATCAACGCAGAGTTTGGCGAGCTTGTCCTTTGTTCCTTCGATCCCTTTTCCGGTCATCGCGGTGTTTGCGATATTGAGAAGGGCGTCCTCGTCATTGGGTGAGACATCGGTCGCAATCGATTCGAGTAGCTCATCGGCTTTCTTTGCTGCAAGCCTGAATCCGGATGCGATGATCGTTGGGTGCACATCTTTGTCCAGCAGTTCCTCTGACATCTTCAAGAGCTCTCCTGTCAGAACCGCAGCGGTCGTTGTGCCGTCCCCTACTTCATCGTCCTGGGTCTTTGCAACCTCCACGACCATCTTTGCTGCCGGATGCTCGATATCCATCTCTTTTAAGATGGTGACGCCATCATTGGTGATGACGATGTCGCCTAACGAGTCCACAAGCATCTTGTCCATCCCCTTTGGTCCAAGCGTTGTGCGCACCGCAGCCGCAACTGCTTTTGCAGCCATGATGTTCGAGTTCTGTGCGTCTCTTCCGCGTGTTCTTTCGCTTCCTTCACGCAAAATAAATATCGGCTGTCCTCCAAGTTGTCCTGGTGGTCCTCCTTGTCCTGCCATTTTTAATCATGCCTCGCTTTGTTGTTATGACCCTGATATCAGGGTTCAACAAAAACCAGTGATAGTAGTTCTATAAAAGATTT
>JAYEGV010000256.1:0-3942 GCA_034659235.1 Methanobacteriota archaeon | reverse complement strand
CGCCGTGTGATGGATAAACAAATCTAAAAAAGTTAAAACTGATCCCGATTAACAATAAATCCGTGTTAATCCGTGTTAATCCGTGTCTGAAAAAACTTGAAGTGTCACCCAACGGAAAGGCTAAAAACAGATCAACTTCTCAAAGGTGAGTTGTTACGATATTAATAGAACACAGATAGTTCAGATTGATTTTCGCAGCATCTTTTAGTATTCTAACGGGCTCGATCTGTTCCAATTTTTCGTTTCTCTTCTTCCATGCACCGAGATCGTTGTGCTGATCAACAAAATGCAGAGATCTGGTGCGTATGTCTTCCATATCTTCGAAAGTCTCTTTATCCCAGAACTTTGATCCAAACCAGTTATTGAAGTTCTCGATGCTTCCGTCCATCCATGGGCTGCTGGGCGCGATGAAAACGACTTCGATACCAACGTAGAGGCAGAGTCTTACAAAACGACTGAACCCACGCGGGTTTTTAAAATCTCCAATGAAGTACATCCTGTTATCGACCTGCAAATACCTGGGAATCGGGCTGTTGCGCCAATAATTGGTGAGAAAGGCAATCACATTATCCATATGTTTGGAGCCAAATTGCTCAATATGAACCCGAGTGGAGACCACATCGATGAGGTGGAGAGAGGAGATGGCGCCATATCCCTTGATGAATCGCGGTCCAACAAAGTCCATCTGGTGCACCTCATCGATTTGTGTGGGATTAAGGAGTGTGTATCGCTTTTTGGATTTGACCCAGCTTTGTATCGCTCTCGTTTATTTACTTTCAGACCATGTTTCTTCACAATCCGCTTTATCGTTGATGCCGATGGCGTCACATCCTCTGAAAAACCGAGCTCATTCATCCTGTACTGGATCGCATCAGCGCCTAACGCCTGAGATATTTTGATTCGTGCTCATTGTCTTCCATCAGAGCTTTTCTGATGCTCACGATCACTCCTTCGATCTCTTCATTCATCTTTCTTCCATGTTTTTTAGGCGCTCTCGACCGAGATCTATACCACTCTTCTTCGCCAGTTTTGAACCGATCCACCCAACCAGTGAGCCATTTCTTTGATCTGTTTGCGTCTCTATAAATATCTGCGGGTTTATCTCCTTTGATGTATCGATTTACGGCATCAATTCTCTCTTGTTCGTTAATATCCATAACGCATCACAAAGGATGCGTTAAACGGAGTGCATATCAAAAGAGTGTACGATCTATTGACCCTTTATTTGGCAAATGAAATGGGGTACGATCTATTGACCCCTTCCAGGTAGCAGCAAGGCATACATCCGGCAATACGCAGGGCAGACTATGGATAATGTAATCGAGTTCCTGCTCGGTTGCTGGACTAAAAACGCAATTCCGAATTATCTTCAGATGGATAATGGAGCCTATTTCATCGGCGACTTGATACATTCAAGACATTTCAGCCGTGTCGTGAGGTTGTGCCTCCATCTCGGCGTCGAGCCCGTGTTTATCGCACCAAGCAAGCCATGGATGAACGGTACGATCGAGGACTTCAATGGGGATTTCGAAGAGAAGTTCTGAATACGAAAAGTGTACGCGATGTTATGGACCTAATATGCACTTGGGGTGTACGCGATGTGTTGAGCTTTTTTGTGTACACGATGTTATGGACCTTACCATATAGGCTCTTACCAAGCGCATTTCTTCATAAGTGTAATCATAGCCTAACTCCTCTTTTATATGTGCTAATTTCTCGCTACCCAGAATCGACATCGTCCTCATGATGTGTTCTTGCTTATCAATATCAACCAATTCATCAATACCAATTTCTTCGCCAGATAAAATCAGTTTTTCGATGTGTGATGCGATTGTGCCCGTTGTTAAATTCCTTTTCCGGGCGATTTCCTCAATTGTTAAATTCTGTTTGTAAAGCTCCAGCGTTTCTTGCAGCGTAGATGTTATTGTTTTAGGATGGATAGGTGTGCTGATCGGTTCTGGTTTGATGCCATGCTCTTTGCATTTGCAATAACCAGCAATCTTTTCTAAAAAGAGTTCCCCATATTTCTCCAACTTGCTTTCACCAACGCCACTAATCGTCCGAAAGTCTGATCGACTTCGCGGGAAATATGTCGCCATCTCTATCAAACTTGAGTCATGGAAGATGACGTACGGCGGCATACCGGCATCATCGGCAAGTTTCTTTCTCAAACTCCTTAGAATTTCAAATAAATCATGATCTAAACTCCCATCAACATCTTTTTGTATTATCTTAACTTCTTCTTCAGGTTTTGTCAACAAAACCTCTTTCATTCCGGATAAAATATCACAACCATTCTGAGTCAGTTTTATGATCGGGTATCTGTCACCTTCCGACTTCAGATAACCAAGTTGAATGAGTTCCCTTGTAAAAACCTGCCACTGCTTTTTTGAGTATTCTTTCCCAGCACCATGAGCGGCTACAGTATCGTGTCGATTGCGGACTATCTTTTGAATTCTCGAACCGCACAAAATATCAGCTATGTAATTTATTCCAAATCTTTCGTTGATCTGGGAAACACACAACACGATCTTTTGAGCGATAATTGTTCCATCGATCGTTTCTTTTGGATCCAAGCAATTATCACAATTGCCGCAATTCGTTTTATCATACATTTCGCCGAAATATTTCAATAAAATTTTCCTGCGGCAGGTTCCACTCTCACAGAAAGCAACCATATCACGTAATTTCTTATACGCGATTTGTTTTTCTGTTTCATCCTCTTTTTGCTCGATAAAATACGATATTTTTCTCATATCTGAACGACTGAAGAAGATGATGCAATCACTTTCTTCCCCGTCTCTTCCAGCCCTTCCCGTTTCCTGATAATACGTTTCAAGGTTCTTCGGTAGATCGTAATGGATCACAAAACGGACATTGGATTTGTCGATCCCCATCCCAAATGCTACGGTCGCCACAATTATCTCAACATCGTCTTTAATGAATTTATCCTGTGTTTCAGTCCTTAAATCTGATTTTAATCCTGCGTGATATGGTAAAGCACGATAGCTCTCTCTTTTAAGTTTGTTTGCCAGATCATCGGCAGATTTGCGGCTGTAACAATAAATTATCCCCGAATCATTTTTACGACCCTCCAGATACTGGAGTAACTGATAGTATGCATTATCTTTTGGTTTAACCTGATAAAATAGATTTTTTCGGTTAAAACTCGCCTTATATGTCGTTGGATTGGACAGTTTTAGCTGTGTTGTGATATCCTCCTGCACTCGTGATGTGGCGGTTGCAGTCAGCGCAACCAGAGGAACTTTGGGGAAATGTTCTTTGAGTACTTCCAACTGACGATATCCGGGTCTGAAATCGTGCCCCCATTCGGAGATGCAGTGGGCTTCATCAATGGCGATCAAACTGATATTCAAACGCTTCAAAGCTGATAAGAAGTCAGGTATCATCAGTCTTTCCGGAGCTACGTACAGAATACTGATCATATTCTCTGCCAGGTCTAATTTTACGTTTTGCATCTCATCAAAACCGAGAGAGCTATTGATATGGGCTGCGGCGATCCCATTCGCTTTCAAAGCGTCAACCTGATCCTTCATTAAGGCGATGAGTGGGGACACAACAATCGTTACACCGTCGAGGAGAATGGCTGGTAATTGGTAACACAGAGATTTGCCGCCACCCGTTGGCATCAGGACGAAAACATCTTTTTTTAGCAGAATATCTTCGATAATATCCTCCTGGAGAGGTAGAAACGTGGTATAACCGAAATATTTTTGTAGCGCATGATATGCTGGCTCCATGTTGATTCCATTCTTTTCAACCTCGGTGTCGCTGTGCCCGGCTGTGTACATATCAACATGATTCAACGGCTTTCTTTGTTGCATGGTGTGTCCATAGTTGTTGCTTTATAAATTCGCCGAGTGTTAAAAAATTCACCTGCCTTTTACCATCAAACTAATCTGTCATAGATCGCGAGCTGTA
>JAYEGV010000255.1:0-3958 GCA_034659235.1 Methanobacteriota archaeon | reverse complement strand
TGTAATGAGTGCTCGTCTCTGAGTAACCATTGTCTGCTGCATCTCTGGTTCCACCCGGCGGTACTGGCATCGGATACGATAGATACGGCATTCCCATCTTGCCGTCAAAGCCAAACGATACCGAGCCTTTGTGCGTTTTCATCGTTCGTCCGATATCCACGGAATTTCCGTCAGGACCTGCCAGACTCACCACAAACGAGGGTTCGACATCAGTAGCCCGCCAGTTATGCGCGGTAATCTCGATGGTAACCTGCGCATCATCGGATGCATTGAAATGCCTGACGAACGGCTCTGTTGGGTAGCGTATAACCTCGAAACTGAGGTGCACCCTGCCCTCGTATTCGCGAATTCCAGGATCGTCGATGTTCAGATCGATGCTGCCCTCGTATCTGCCTCTTGCATCGTCTGGCACTGCTATGTGCACCTCAACGGTTGCAGTACCACCTGCCTTGATCTCGTCAGGCGCTGTGATGGTGATGGCATCACTGGTGAATGCTGGTGCTGGTATCATGTATCCATGATGGCGCCGATCATTATCCTCAATTTCAGGATCGATCGCAATCGGATCATCGCCTGTGTTCTCAAGTTCGATCGTGTAGTCATAAGTCCTGCCTGCCTCGATCTGATCATAGATGTGCCGGGTCAGAATCTGCACCTTTGGCGGCATCCAGATCTCAAGCGATAGTTCGAAGGTGTTCAGGTGCTTTGGATATGGTCCCTCACCAATCGCATCATCCGTAAATGCGATTGTGGAATGATAATGCCCGATTCCGGCATTATCAGGCACCTCGACCGCAATGGTGTACTCCTGCTTGCTATCAGACGAGATGTTAACGCAAGCTGGCGTGATCTTAATCCAATCGCTCTCGATCGGATCGTCATCGAACGGCAGGGTCACGAGATGTGGTTCTGTGTGTACCTCATCATCCGGATTGGTTACCGTTACTGTGATCTCCTCGTTCTCGCCAGGTTGCAGCCGCAGATGCTCACGACCCGGCGAGATTTTTAGATGCGTGTACTCTTCATCAGAATAAGAGTATGCAACCGTGGTGATCATCCTCGTCGGCTGCGATGCTATCTGTATCGGCTCTGGCACAGGCATTACCTTCACTCTCGGTGCTGGTGTCGATGTTGCACTGAGTGCAAACACACCGAGAACGAGTATTCCAATAGCGAAGTATGCTATCTGTTTTCTCATAGTCACTTACCTCCTGTTTATATTCTATCATCGCACCCACTGGTGCTCATGGCATGTATGGATGGAACAGCACAAGTATGCAACGTGGAACGGTTGTTCCGGAAAGTGGAACAATCAGCCGTGCAATTTTGTGCTGGTAACATTATCCTGAATTAACACGATATAAACCTTGTTTAAGGTGCAAATCGATCCGCAGTTATCAAAAAAGACTTTATGGATGGAGTCAATCACAGTATATGCATCCTGATGACATCTCACATCCCGATGATGGTAGCGATGAGAAGGTGCTGATCCTCCCACTCGGCGAGGAATCCAAGAAGATCACCCAGACGCTCTCGAACGATTCTGCACGGCAGGTGCTCGAATTACTCACAGACAAGCCGATGTCGGCATCGGATATCGCCGAACAACTGGATATCCCGCTCACAACCGTAAAGTATAATCTGGATGCGCTAATCGAATCAGGACTTATCACGATCAAACAGACCAGATGGAGCGTTAAAGGGCGTGAAATCAAGATATATGCACCGATACGGAAGTTAATCGTTGTTGTACCCAATAAAGCAGATAAAAAATCGGTTGTTGACATTTTAAAAGGATATCTCGGCGTGCTGCTCGGTGCGGCGGGAATATCCGCGATCATCGAGTGGTGGCACAAGCCATTGTTCGTGGGCACACAGTATGCGTTGAAGGACGTGACAGAGGAGACCACAGAACGTGGCATTCCAGCACCAACACCTGTCGAGATGCCGCCACCGATGGAGGGTGCACTGCCTGCACCAGTTTGTGCACCAACACCGGTCAACGTCACCGAAGCAGGTGTGGGCGGTGGTGCGACCGATGTACTCTTACGTGTGCAGGAAGTGGCTGTGGAGGAAGCGGTTGCGACATGCACACCAACCAGCGCACCTGTGCCGGATGTCATGCTGCCAGTCCCTGAACCAACGCTTATGGCGCCGCCTGCCATGAAGGGTGGGGGCATGGATATGCCATCGATCGATCTCACGCAGATGCTTGGGGGCCATCCCGGCGTGTGGTTTCTGTTTGGGTGTATATTTGTGGTGGTGCTCCTTGTGCTGATGGAATACCGGAGGAGGGGGGTTTGAAATCTGTAGAAATCGATTTATGATTGACTTAATAACGGTTGGCGAGTTCCTTGTACGTTTGCATGTTCCTGCAATAACTCAGAATAACCACAATCAATGCCGTATGCGGTATGCCGCCCATTCATATCTGCGCTGACAATCCCTTCTTCCTTCAGATGCCTGATATGCCAGTTGATCGTCGGCGCAGAAACCCCGATTCTTCCGACAAGGGTTTCATGGGTTATCTGCTCACAATTGAGAATTTCTAATATGATTCTTCTGCGCCTCTCGTTTTTCAGCGCGGCAAGCAACACCTTCTCTTTTTCCCCGTAGGTGCTCGCATTCAAGAAATAATGGGATTTTCCGCATACTTTGCGGGATACTACCATGTTCTGGTTCTCCAACGTCTTGAGATGGTATTCGACAACTCCCCTGTTTAGTCCCGTTTCTTTTATTATTTCATTAGGATAAGTACCCGGGTTTGAACTGACAAAACCATATATCCGATCCCTGTTCGTGTTCTTCAAAACGTTAGATCTGTATATTCTCCTGTATCCGCCCAGAACGTAGAGAAATCTTGCTGAAAACAGGATCTCCGGAGCAGGGGCTATCTGCGCAGAGATCAGCCAGAGTAGAAACAACCAGTATGGAATTGATATAACCTCGAGTTCGCGCACCTCTTCCCCAGCCACCGAAGCACCAGGTTCTTTGCTCAAGGAAGGGCGTATAGTATACTCGGTAGCTGCCACTGAAGTTGAAATCAAGAGCAAAAATAAGAGGCATGCGAGGAGAGTCCTCGCTGCCTTAGTGCTGATGCACGTTGAATGTATAGTCCTCGACTCCATCGACTTCTACTCCATATACCTTGAACTCCCATCGACCGGGTTCAACGTAACCTTGACCTGGAACTATATCAAGATATATCCTTCCGTCGACTGCTCCATCATCTACATCGTAGTAGGTTCCAAGATTACTGCCACCGGGCGTGTATATGGTCAGCGACAGGGAATCTGTCGGGTCACCCCAGTTCAGGTTTACTTCGAGATAGTTCACGCCACTTCCCACATTGGAATAGTATGTGTTGGTCTGACCCTCCCTTATAGAATCGTAGATCCTGCCCGGGGCAGACGGCGTTTCACTGGTCGAAGGACGCACCGTGTACTTCTGTTCTTCAGCCGATACCGCTGGCGCAACTGCAACTAATAGCATTATAGCCATAGTCAGAGCAACCAGCATCCATGGTTTCATATATTGTGTCATACGATCACCGATGCGTATGATGAGACTGGAGTATATAAGTTTTCTATGTAGAGTCTCTAACTGTCGTGGGGCGGGTCAACTCCGGGTCAGTAAATATATGGTGGCGCTGCGGTTCGGCGGTATGTCAGATGATTGGTGCACTGGCTTCGCGTATCGAATTTCAGCAGCGCGTTGATGATTCACAAACAGTTAGAGACTATACATAGAAACTTTATATGGGTGCGATGCGAGAGGATGATTTGCGGGATTCAACCGAAACCTGTTCGAAAACGGCTGAACCCCGAGAAACGCCCGAAGGCATGATCAAGTTGCGCCTTATGATTACTTAAGGTTTTGGTTGTGCCTCAGGGGAAGACAGAATACAACCTATAAGGAGGTAAAACAACATGAAAGAAAGAACGAAACCGAAAGGATT
>JAYEGV010000254.1:0-3998 GCA_034659235.1 Methanobacteriota archaeon | reverse complement strand
ATTTCAATCCCGCAACGGTCTGATTTGAACCAATGATTTGATAACAAGAAGATATGTAAATATTTTATTTCAATCCCGCAACGGTCTGATTTGAACCAAGCCCGCCACCGCCAAATCCATGCATGTTTGCGGCACAGACGCCACAATCAGAATCTATGGTAAGCGCGAGCACGCTGTTGATTTCCAGCAAAGATGAATTGCTCCCCATCGTACAAATACCCTTCGACCCATCAGCCAGCCCATCCTGACTTTCGTGGATCGCCGATTGTGTGCCCGGTTTATAAAGATCCACGAACATCAGATGATCGTGTCGATCTCAGCCTTCCGGGTCCCGAGTTCATCGAAGCCCAGAAACTTCCGGTCGCGTACATGGTAGCAGAATACGCAGTCCTCATCCGGATCGATCAGCTCCTCCAGCCTGGTAAGCACCTTCATGTATTCGGCTTTCGTGAGTTCACCCTCAAGCACGCTATTCTGCACCCAGTTCAGGTACTGTTTCAAAAATATCCGCACCTTGTTCAGGCGTTCGATCCCGACGTCGTAGACGATGATTACGTACATTTTAGCACCCGGACATCACCACCACATCACGAGCGGCTTGTACTTCACATCGCCCAGAACATGCTTCGCAAGCTTGTACAGCTCGAGCCGGATGAGCCGCTTGTACGAGACATTCCGTTTCAGCCCCTTGTGCTTGATCGTGGTGCTCAGTTTCTCATTGTACTCTGCAAGAAAGATCTTCTTACCCTTCTCGCTGAGCAGCATATCCCCGATATCGCCGCGGAAACACCCATCATCGAGCATATTCTTGTTCACGAGCTTGAGTATGATCCGGTCCACAATCACTGGCTTAAAGATCTCGCTAACATCAAGCGAGAGCGAGAACCGCCGCTCGAACGGCTCATGCAGGTACGAGATCGTCGGGTTCAATTGCGTGTTGTATATCTCTGAGAGGACGGTTGTGTACATGAGCGAGTTTCCGAAACTGATGAGCGTGTTCATCCGGTTCTCCGGCGGGCGGCGGGTGCGCTTTATGATCCTGTAATTTTCAGGGACTATGGCGTCCAGCGCGCTGTAATAGATGTCTCGTATCCGCCCTTCTACGTTCATCATCTCCGGAATCGTGTTCGTATCCGGGAGACGTGCGATCTCACCCTCAATCTTGCTGATGTACTGATCTAGCACTTCCTGTGCATCCTCCTTACTCCTTGCATAGTATCTGAGGTTCCTGAGTATGTTCCCACAGCCGCCTTCGATGAACTGCGCCGCAAGGTACCGTCTCTCCCTGCTATCGAGATAGTGTGCTGCCTGATGTATCACAAGGTCTCCGCTGATGAGCGTCTCACGCGGATATAAACTGCCCTCGTAGAACCCGTAATAGTTGAAGAAGTGGATCAGGATTCCGTTTTTTGCAAGATACGAGACAACGCCTGACGAGAATGACAATTTCCCGTAAGCGTATATCGAGTAGATCTTGTTGATTGGCAGAACCCTTTTTCCTTCCTTGTTATGGAAATACACGGTGTTTTCCTTTCGTTTCAGGATACCGTCCTGCAGAATGTAGTAGTCAGATCTCATCTGGTCTCGCCCTCCTTTTTGTATTGGTCAGTTCATCAAATAATCATTGGTGACTGGTATACAGATAACTGGTAATCTGCGCCCTCATCAAAATCTCTGCGACCACTTTGTGACCGAACTGTCGTGCAATATGTTGAACTGTAGTTCAATTGGTTGAACCGTTTGAGAGATGTGTGATCGATCTATTAACTCGTATCAGTCATTAACCGCTTGTACCTCATCACAGAAGCAGAACTCGAGATATGCGCACTTCGCACAGATCCGCCTCCTTTTCGGGTGCGGCATATCTCCCTGCACGATTCTCTCGATCTCTTCGATATCGTTTTGCAGAACCGCCTCGTCATCCGGCGTCAATATGACCTGCTCGGTTTTATTGATCAGCGGATAGTTGATCACACCTTCAGCCTCAACGCCCCTCTGTTTCAGGTAATACAGGTAGAAGAGTATCTGCGCTCTGTGTGCATCCTCCATCTTCTTTGTCTTCTTCACCTCGTGAAGCTCGATACGAGAGCCGCGCCGCACAAAATCTATGCTTATGGCGTTATCGATCGTAACATCTTTGGTATCCCGCTTATAACGATCCTCGTGCAATTGTCTGCCGATCTCTACGTTCTCGTGCTCGGACTCAAGCGTGATGTTGTGGGAGAAGAGCCAGAGCTTGGTGTGGCAGATGTGGTAGTAGTTGACTTTGACGCCTGTGATGCGTACCGCTCCGGACTGGATGCCCGCGTATATGTTCTCTGGTCCGGTTTCTGCCTCATCTGACCGGTCTTCTGTTTCGATCATGCGCCGTCACCGTCTGATATCGAATTGGGTTTCAATTGTCCGAGTCTCCAGTCTGAAGTCGCTGATCCTTCTTTAACAGCCATAGCCACAGAGGTACAAATTCAATAACATTTCCCACAATCTGTTCTTCTTTCAAGGTATCTTCAGTTATTATTGTAGATTTTCTCAGATTAAAATACTCCATAGCCGCATTCAATGCTCTTATTTCCCTATCCTCTGTCTTATCACTCATATCCCAGCAAACCTGAATCAGTTCCTTGATATCCATGCCATATTTGACCACAAAATCTACTTCCCACCCTTTTTCAGTCTTCCAATAAAAAACCTCACTGCCCGATCGTTTGAGACTTAGAAAGACCATGTTCTCGGCGTTTCTTCCCATATCCCTTGAGAAGGTGAAACTTATCGCATTCTTTATGCCGCTATCGATACAGTAGATCTTCTTCTGGCGTGACATCTGCTCTTTCAATGAATACGAGAAGAACGAAAGAGTTTGTACCAGATAAACCTCCTCAAGAATCCGGATATAGTCTAAAACAGTGTGTGGCGAGATTCCAAGCACATTTCCCAGTCCCCTTGCACTCACCGGTGCTGCAGTGCTGGTCAGGAGCAGATGGCTCAATCCCTCTATCTTCGATGCGTCACGCAGAGCGTAGCGCATGAGAACGTCTCGTGCGATTATTCCTGAGAAATAGTTCTTGAGCTGCTCTACCTTGAGCCGCTCCACGTTCTGCAAAACGACCTCCGGAAAGCCGCCGTATTTCATGTACTCGGCTAATTTCCGTTTTATGGCTGGTTTCTGATTCAAAAGATACCCCAGTGTTTTATCGGCGAGATCCGAGTCCGTGAAGGTGAGATACTCACCAAAGGAGAGTGGGTATATCTCGGTGGTGATAACTCTGCCTGTGAGGAGAGATGAATATTCTTTCTTCAGAAGAGATGACGATGAGCCAGTTATGATGAACTTTACGTCTCTGTTTTTGTCGTACATCTTTTTAACCCATGCTTCCCAGTTTTCAAGATTCTGGATCTCGTCAAAGAAGAGAAAAACACGCCCATCCGGTTCCTGCTCTTCGAGATAGGTCTCGTAGATCACCTGTAGAAATTCCGGATCTCTCACGAAAGGGATCAGTGCATCATCATCAAAGTTGATGTAGCAGATACTACAGGCAGGATTTGTTTTCAGGAGGTGGTCTACCATCTGATAAAGTAACGTGGACTTACCGCTGCGCCTTACACCCATCAGAACCACGATCTCCCTCAGATCGAGCATGGGGACGAGATTATCCAGATATTCCTTTCTCGGAATGGACTCCGGTACATCCTCGCCATACCACCAGCCATTCCAGAACGCAAGCGCTCTTTGTATGACCGTTGTATCCATCATGGGTATGTCTGGCGTGATTGCTTAAATATACTTGCATTGTACTGCACGAATTTTTGAATTTTAGTGCAGTGTAATGCGCGAAGAGGCAATCCCCAACGGTCTGATTTGAACACCGTGTCAGAAATCAGCACCTGTCTGTCGACGTCGAAATTTCAATCCCGCAACGGTCTGATTTGAACAGTAGCGATGGTAAAGTGATCTACACGAACGTAACGAAATTTCAATCCCGCAACGGTCTGATTTGAAC
>JAYEGV010000253.1:0-3999 GCA_034659235.1 Methanobacteriota archaeon | reverse complement strand
ATGCAGATAATTTTAAAAGTCGAATTGAAGTATGCTTCTTTGTGGGAGAAGTTTAAAAAATGTAGGAAATTTTCTAAAACGTGAGTTGTTACACCGAATTTTCATCGTTGATCATTCCTGAGGCATTGGTACATAAACCCCTCTATTCAAGCTCCATGCTTTCGCGTCTTCTGCTGCATCGGATGCGGCACATACGCTGGCGGAACGTTTTTGGGGGCGTCACAATTTCATGGGTGTCGGGGCGGCGGCTGCGAGCTGGAGCGCAATTCAGACCCTCGTCTGGGGCGCTCTTGCCACATACTTCTCGAAAACCTGCTCCACAGCAGGTTTGTGAAACTTCTTTGCCACATCCAGCACTTCGATACTCAGTATCTCACCTTCTTGGCTTATGTCGAAGATTACCCCCTCAGCAATCTCTTCGCTGTATCCAAACTCGCCTTCATGAAGCTCTATATTCAATACATCGATGTCTTTGAAGTATTTTATCATCATTTGTACGCCCCCAGATACCGCTCCGGTTTCGACGGATATGCGGTCACTATGAGTAAATGGTCTTCGTGCTCCTCGAAAACGACTCTAACAAGACGATCTCCGTGTACCTTCTGCGCGATTCGCCGCCCATACTTTCCGTCTATGACCGAATAAGGATGTGTTACTGTTTCTAACACCGTGGATCTGCTTAGATTTCTCATATTCATCTTGTACAGCGCATAAGGATGAAATACAATGTTTTTCAAGCCAACACCTTTCTGACCGACATATCTCTCTTTCGGGTCTTGGTTATAATTCTATCGCCGCTGCCCAGCCAGCATGGATGATCTATGAGCGCAGAGGAGATGGTGCTGCCGTCGCGGCTTTGCGTCCGCGGGCTTGGGTCGTGTACGCCGACGGCTGCGAGATGGAACGCGCCAGCATCGGCGCAGCCAATGTGCCAGCAACGCCACAGGGCAGCGCGACTCGCGGGTCTGCTATACTTCACACCGCCACAACTTGAGATCTTTCTACACCGCAACCAATGCCAACGATGCCCATATAACAGGATCGCTAACAGGAGGATTTTTGTTCTTTGCGCCCTCGCGTTCTGGATTTAACGCAGAGACGCAAAGGGCGTCGTTAATCTCTGTCGTCGCGTCTTTCGTGTTGTTGTACCTCCGACTGACCATTACAAAAAAAAGCTCAGTTTGTGCCGGTGCTGAGTACATCAATCTATTTTATGTAACTATGACATCAAATGACCTCACCATGCTCTCAGCCAGCCCAACCAAACCAGAGACGATCGCGATCGTAATCTCGAAACTGAATCTCGCCCCTGATTGCGTCTTCTGTGACATCGGATGCGGCACAGGTGCGGTCTCGATCGCAGCATCGAACTTTGCAGGCGAGATCTATGCAATCGACATCAGGGCGGAAGCCACCAGAGAGGCGGAGCGCAACTTCAGAGATGCTGGCATATCAGACAGAGCCACACTCGTCCATGGCGAGGCATCCCGGATGATCGCAGACCTACCAGAGATCGACTGCGCCTTTGTCGGCGGCACAAAGAATATCGAGGACGTGCTGCGAGAGCTCTGCACAAGGTTACGCGGGCGGGTGGTGGTGAATGCAGCAAGAATCGAGACCGCTGCAAGGATCATTAAGTGCATGAAGTCGCTCGGGATATTCGAGGAAGTGCTTCATGTTCAGGTCTCGAAAGGATACGAACTCGCAGGAGAGACCGCATTCAAGCCGATGAATCCGGTATATATCGTGGTTGGGGATGTGAGGAAATGAGAAACTCGGACACGAGTGTTATACAGCATCTGATATTCGGAACGCAATCCTTATCTACCACAGTTCTACATCATATAACGTCCCGATAGGGTAGTGGATATCCTCAACGCCTCCGGAGCGCTGGACCCGGGTTCGAATCCCGGTCGGGACGCTAGATATTATCATGCATCCGATTGACCGCCTCTTCTATCCGGTCTGTGGGGCTGGTCAGTGAGAACCGTACATACCCTTCTCCATACTCCCCAAATCCAACACCTGGCGTTGCCACGATCCCCATCTTTTTAAGCAGCTCGCTCGAGAATGAGATCGATGTGTAGCCAGCAGGTATCTGCGCCCAGATATAGAACGTAGCCTTTGGCACTGCAGCATCGATACCAATCGCATGTAAGCCAGAGAGTAGCAGGTCTCTTCGTTCCGTATATATCCTGCACATCTCGGACACACAATCCTGCGGACCAGTTAATGCGGTGATGGCAGCTTCCTGTACGGGTTCGAATATTCCGGAATCGATGTTTGTCTTGATAGTGCCGAGTCCCGAAAGGATATCGGCATTCCCAACAGCAAAACCGATCCGCCAGCCAGTCATGTTATACGTCTTTGATAACGAATGCATCTCGATTCCGACCTCGATTGCGTCCGGTACCGAGAGAAGACTCGGCGCACGATACCCATCGAGTACCATCTCGGAATACGGATTGTCATGCACCACGATGATCTCATGCTCACTTGCAAAATCGACAACCTCTGAGAAGAAAGAGAGATCAGCGACTGCCGCAGTCGGATTGTTCGGGTAATTCAGAAACATCAGTCTGGCATTGTCAGCAACATCATCCGGTATCGCATCCAGATCCGGCAGAAAATCATGTTCGAGAGTGAGCGGCATTGTGTATGGTACGCCTCCTGCAAAGAGCGTACCAATCCTGTACACCGGATATGCAGGGTCCGGCACAAGTGCGATATCTCCGGGATCCAGGAATGCAAGTGGGATGTGGGCAAGACCTTCCTTTGACCCGATGAGCGCGAGCACCTCGGAATTGGGATCAAGCGAGATATCGAATGTTTTTTTGTACCATTCCGCTGCTGCCTCTCTGAAGGATAACATGCCGATGTACGAGGGATATTGATGTCGCTTTGGGTTGTGTGCAGATGCACACAGCGCATCGATGATATGAGGTGGTGTAGGCATGTCAGGATCGCCGACACCCAGATCGATGACATCGACTCCGTTTTTGATCGCTTTCTCCTTTGCTTTATCGATCGCTGCAAAAAGATATGGCGAAAGCGTTGTTACTCTGTTCGCATACATGCAAGGATTGTGGTTGTTGTCGATTGCATTAATATCTTTCTATCATGGCAGACGCAACCGGAGGCTACCATTCATCGATGAAAATACTTCAAAGGGATATTGCGCAGTGATACACCTGCTGGAAGGGATGCTACGGTGAAGGAGATGTGGGCAGCCACCAGCAAGTTAGGAAAAAATGTTTTTTTCCTAAAAAAATTAGGGGAGATTATTTGTTTACCTAACGGACAGAGATGATCGCATGTACGAACGACCAGGCAGGGCAGCAGGGGTGCTACTGAGAATCGCAGGCACAGCGTTCCTCATAATCGGAGGCGTGGGGATCGTTCTGCCGCTCCTGCCAACAACCCCATTCATCCTGCTCGCTCTCGCATGCTATGCCAGAAGCTCAGAGAGATGGTACCGCTGGCTCCTCACAAACCGCTGGTTCGGAGAATACATCAGAAACTGGCACGAGGGAAGAGGGATTCCGATGAAGACAAAGGTCTTGTCGATTGGGTTTTTAATCCTGACGATAGGGTATTCAGCCGTTTTTGTGGTTCCGTTTGTAATCGGAAAGGCTCTTCTCATCCTGATTGCGATATGTGTCAGCATACACATACTCTCCTTCCCGACGCTGGAACCGGACGCGGGTGAAACGAGATGGAAGGAGGAGAGAAGATGCTCGGAAAGGTGATACCGGCTCTCATCTTCGGTGTGGTTTACGCAAGCCTGATCCTGCTTGGATGGGGATTTAACGACCTTTCTGGCTTCTTCTCGCATCCTGCAAGGATGATAGTATTTGCGGTGACGATCACTGTTAATAGCCTGACGATGTTCTTCAAAGACAGGCTTGGAGTTGGATTTGACAAGACGGGCGAGAAGGTGGATCCAAAGGAGAAATTAACAGGTGTAATGCTTCCCAGCTTGATAGGATTTCTGATCGT
>JAYEGV010000252.1:0-4034 GCA_034659235.1 Methanobacteriota archaeon | reverse complement strand
GGGGAATCTGGACGGAGTGCCGAAGACACGGAGCCAGATATGCTCTGTTATACGCCAGCCACTTGTGGGCGTGCAGGGCGAAAGGCGATTTTTTCATCGACGACCGCTCTCAATAGTTCCTTTCCTGCCGGTCGTGGAATCTTTCGCCCCTCCTTCTCAGCAGTTTCCAGCCAGAGCTCCATTGCAGTCATAACCTCCTTTAACGCCGCTCCCTCCGTCTCTCCGAATGCTGAGCAACCTGCCAGCTCCGGAACCAATGCAATATAGCCTTCATCCTCCTCGCTATAGAATATCTCGATTGCGTATTTATACATCTTCTTCCTCCAGTAATTTATATCTATCAACAACTTTCAAGAATTGTTTAACCTGATACGGCTTTGCCTTCCCTTTAACATTCTGAAAATTTAACATTTCTCGCACACCCTCTTTGACATATATCCTGTGACTTCCTTTACCACCCTTATGTCTAAAACCAAACACCTCTGCTGCTCTACAAATCACCGCAAACCTGACATTTTTGGGATTTCTTTTAAGTCCTTCGTATATTTCCTTCTTATTCATCTACACGCTCATACATCATTGTGACTTAAACCATTAGCCTTTCGCCATAGAGCGTATAACGGTTTGCATGTTTGCGAGGTGCCAAAGGTATTTGGGCGGAGCGGAGCCGCAAACATGCTGTTAGCCGAAGTAGGGCTACAGATCCAACTTCAAACAATACTATCCGTTCTTCTCTGTCCAATTGAAAAAAAACATCCTTACTTAGATGAATTGGGTTATTTCTACTCCTATCTTTCCATCCCCCCACCCCCCGAACCGCCCGCCGCCCAAACCACCCCAATCGCACACCCATCCTGCACCCCTGCCCTGCATCGATGATCCTACCTCTGAACCACTCCAACTATGTTCGGGCTGCTCATCCCCGACCGCTCTCACAGTGATGCCGTGATCATAAACCACATACGTTACCTCATCTGAAACAAAAAATGTTATACAAATGCACAATCACACATCATCCAAAGGAAGATCAATCATGAACAAATTCACAGCCGTGTTTGAACGAGATGGAGACTGGTGGATTGGCTATGTTGAAGAACTGCCCGGCGCGAATACGCAGGGCAGGACACTGGAAGAAGCACGCGAAAACCTGAAAGAAGCCGTAGCACTGGTCATCGAGGCAAACAGGGAACTGACGCGGATTGAAGTTATGGGAAAGGATGCAATCAGAGAAGAGTTGCTGGTGGCGGCATGAATAAAGCGTCGCGCACTGTTGAAACATTTAAATCATCAGCAAGGAGTTTCACTTTCCCGCCTCGTGATAGGGTAGACCACATCCGCCCGCAACGCATCTGATGCAAATGCTAACGCAGCACGGATTTTTTCCTCTGAGAGGCGTGGGTGTTCCTCGATTAACTGTTTGATGCTCTCGCCAGCAGCAAGTTTTTCCAGAATTAATTCCACTGTAATGCGTGTACCTGCAATTACAGGCTTGCCCATTATGATTGCCGGGTCTGATTGGATGAGATATCTTTGCATTGTGTATCCTCTTTTTTTATAGATTGGAACGCAGCGGATATATTTGTTTTGGGGTGGATAGAAGTGGAGGCAGAAGGAGTGATTTTGACTGGCAGCGTCATCTTTCGACTTTTTGGCACTCATCCACCCCGGCACGATACTCGCGTATCACGCCCTCCTCATCGCCACCGAGATAACCCCCGGCTCCCCCAGCAGCCTGAACCGCACGCCACGCCACACCCCGCTCTCACACATGCCACCGCCCCCTCCGCCTGCATCAACGCTCAGACCGACTTTCCATCCCAAACCACCCCAACCACGCCCGGGCTGCCCTCGTTCAACCTTCTTCTCCATCTTCGATCGTATTCTTGTAGTTCTATCTGTAAGTTATCCCAACCCGGGACTTGCCGGAACCAAGCAGAGGATCATTTGTGAGATATGGTGACTGGAACGGACCACAGACATCGTGTTATCGTCTGCTGCATGTCTATAATTCAGAATTCCGATCATATCCCTTAAATTTCTTACTGATGTTTGTTATAGTTATTCCAACTATCTTTTTGCCTCGAAGCCGCAGAAATACGCCATCTTCCAATATATCAGTATCAGTTGCTCTTTGAGGTCGCTCTAAACTCACATATAAAACATCCGCTTCTTCGTCAAAGTCAAACCATAGGTGTTTCGCACCTATTTTTTTGATATGTGGTAATGCTTCGAATATTTCCTTTACTGCTACTGTTGCTGCCATAGTATCCTCCTTTTTGCAAGTTTTTGGATTTTTGTGGTGAAGAAAGCAGTGATAATAAAGCCATCGTTCTGTTCTTCCTTGTATATTACAAGCATAGCCTTCCTTTCAGAGATAAGTTTTACTGCCCACAGTTCATCTTCATCCCCTCTGAATACCCATGTAGGCTTAGCAACCGTCTCCAGGACATCAAAGTGATAGCCAGCCATATCATCATGATTTTCTACAATGTGGGTCCATCTTTCATCAGTTAACCGAATTGGAACACCATTGACAGAATATGCGATATTTGCCATATCTCTCTTTATCTATAACTTATTCAACAAATTTTTAATCTAATTTCTATTATTGTTTACCAGAACATAAGCACATACCCTTGCCGCTATCTCCGCCCTCCCAGCTTCCGATCGTTGTGATATAGGGAACACCGAAATCGACTGCAACACGCATGATCTCATACCCCTCTCTGCTCCTGCCTGCTTCTTGGAGTGCTGATGACCAGATCGACCTTGCCAGCACGGGTCAGGAGATTATCCGTGCAATCTCCCTGCAATATCATCCCCAACGTCGGTGGTGCTCGATGATCCTCCGAGATCGTACGTCCTGACTCTCCCATCCAGCAGGTTCTCTTCGATCGCACCAACGATCGCACGAGCCGCATCGCGCTCGCCGAGCTCTTCGATCAACATCGCACCAGCCCAGATCGTTGCGATCGGATTGACCTTGTTTTCACCGCGGTGCTTTGGCGCACTTCCATGTATCGGCTCAAACATGGATACGCCATCCGGATTGATGTTTCCGCCTGGTGCGAGCCCGAGCCCTCCCTGGATCATCGCACCGAGATCGGTTATGATGTCCCCGAACATGTTCGGCGTGACCAGCACATCAAACCATTCCGGATTCTTCACAAACCACATGCAAATAGCATCCACGAAGTTGAAATCCGTATCGATGTCCGGATATTCATCTGCAACCGATGTGAATATCTCTCTCCAGAATCCATAGATATCAGCCATCACGTTCGCCTTGTCCACTGATGAGAGGTGTTTCTTTTGCGCTCTCGCAAGTTCGAATGCATACCGGATCACTCGCTCGGTGCCGCGTTTGCTGATCAGCCCTATCTGGTAGGCTATTTCGTCAGCATCGGTCTCGATATCCAGATCGAATTTCACATGATACAGACTGCGCACGATCTCAGCGGTGCCGCTGCTTCTGCCGGCGAGAGCGCGACCACCAACACCGATATACAGATCCTCAGTGTTCTCCCGCACCACGACAAAATCGATGTCTTCTGCTTTTTTACCCTTCAGTGGAGTTTCAACCCCTTTCAAAAGTTTTACAGGTCTTAAATTGATGTACTGATCAAAATAAAATCGTGCTGTCAATAAAATTCCCTGTTCAAGCACCCCTGGAGGAATGCGGGGATCACCAATCGATCCGAGATAGATCGCATCATATCCGGATAATTCCTTCAATGTATCCTCTGACAGTAGTTCTCCTGTTTTTAGATAATGATCTGCTCCATGCGGATACTCGATCCATTCTATATCGAATCCGTACACCTCTCCTGCCGCATCCAGAACCTTTCTGCCCTCTGCAATGATTTCCGGACCAATGCCGTCACCAGGGATGACTGGGATCTTATATTGTGCCATGATTATTCCTCGAACGTATCATTGGCATCCGGATGTTAAATCTTTTGCGATTGATCTCGATCAGTTAAGAGGCTATCCGGAAAGTTGCTGACCACGAGATTTACACAAGATGTATGTGT
>JAYEGV010000251.1:0-4043 GCA_034659235.1 Methanobacteriota archaeon | reverse complement strand
GTCCCGGGTTTCGGATTGCTGGGTGGGTTGATCTCCTTCCTCTGTGGATGGTTATTCAGGAGAAAGCAGGGATAAAAAGATGTTGCGCAAGGTGTCTGCACGTTCTATTGCAACGATGTTTTTTGTGGCATTACTACTTATTTTGCTATTCTACCCGCTGGTACGGGAATTTTCAGAATATAATGTCTTTTTCATGTTTTTCGGCCAATTCGTGGCAGGTATCATGGGTGTTACTTTTGTTATTTTATTTATAATTGTTGTAATTGCTATGGTGGTTTCAATTGTCAGGCATACAAAATGATTTTGGACACTCCGTTGGTATTTCTCTTCTTCGTGCCAAGACATTATGTCGCCTATGGCATACCTGCTTGGCTTTACGAAGACATGGACGTGCAATTGTCTGCGTGTTACATGTGTAGACGATCGTGACAGAAATTACTTATGATATGAGTTTCACAGCATTGTGCGCTGGCATCAGAAGAATGTCACGCGGGGCTCAACTGATAAACTCCAAGCAGTGCGGAGAGGTAACAAAACATTCAAAAATTGTTTTTTCTTTTTTAAATCGCAGTTACAGAATCGCTTATCTGTTCGATCCAGTTCAGTGTAGTTTGATTCTTCTCTTCTTTTATAGAAAGCACCGTCTCATCGTTTAAATCTATGGAGATTTTGTATATTTTCCCTCCTATTGAAGGGAATAATTCTGCATAGGTTTCGTTCCATATTATTCCACTTGGTGTAGAATACGGTTTTCCGCCAATCAATTCCTGCATTCTCTCATCTTTTAAAGCTATTTCTCTCGCCCTTTGTCCCCAATCTATTCTCTATTTCAGGTGGATCGTTGGTCTCTTGTGTATGATTTAGCAGATCTACTCCAAGCATACCTGTGCCAAGTATGCTAATAGTAATCAATATAGCTATGAGTAAGAGGATTGCAGCAGCAAAAGTTATCTTTTTCATAGTTATCGCTCTGACCTCGATGAAATATCAATATTGTGCTCCAGCCGATTCTCAATCAGTTAGAGACTTTGCATAGAAAACTTATAAGGATGCGATGCGAGAGGATGATTTGCGGGGTTCAACCGATGGATCCCGAAATTACCAGCAAGAACACGAAACGCAAGAATAAAGGATGGACTATGGAAGATGAAGACCGAAAAAACTTTGGTAACAGGAATAACACTCGGACTTGTGCTATTCAGCATCTTCGAAATTTTGGATTTTGACCTGATATATGGGGGAATTGCCAGTGCAATTCTTGTAGGAATGACCATAGGTAGACTAACAGATAATAACCCAGTAAGATACACAATCATTTCGATATTCGCATACAATCTGATTGGCTGGATTATAATAGCTTTATTTGACCCCGACGCCAAGGTTGTATTGAGGTTTGAAAATAAAGCGGTCGTAGGTCTATTTATTAGTTTTATACTATTCATGGTCGTTCTCTATTCGATCCTTGGATCGTTCAGTGCGCTTACTGCATATACTACGAAACAGCATAGATAATGTCAGAGAGGGTGTACAAAATGGAGACTTTCACATTTATAGAGTTCATAAAAGCCAGATGGCAGATGATTGTGATATTGATAGCCGTAATCTGCATAATAATCCTCGCGCTGCTATTTGTGGCTGGACTTCTCCTCCTGCCCGCCAAAATGACGCAATCGAGCGAAGTGATAACCTATTACACCAATAATTCGACGGGATGAGATGATCTGGAGAATAATCGGACCAATGGAGGATTTATGATAGCAACAAGGCTGATAGTGACTGTTATAGGGATTCTGGTTATCTCTGGTTTTGCTGTGAATGGTGTTTATGGAGAAACCACGATCACAGTGGACGACAGCGGTGGAGCAGATTACACATCGATACAGGAAGCGGTATACAATGCGAACGATGGCGATACGATCCTTGTGCACGCTGGAACATACACAGAAAACGTGGACGTAAAGAAACAGTTGACCATAAAGTCTGAATCCGGAAATCCGGATGATACTATCGTCCATGCTGCCAATCCAAACGATCATGTCTTCTATGTGACAGCAGATAACGTGACTATCAGCGATTTTAGAGTAACAGGTGCCAACGGTATCGGAAAACACGGAATACATCTCGAGGGGGTCGTAGAGTGTGCTGTTATCAATAATATCGTATCGAACAACTGGTGCGGCATCTATCTTCTGGATTCAAGAAAAAACACGCTGCGTGATAACACTGTAAAATCGAACAACAACTACGGAATCTTTCTTGTGAAATCCGGAAACAACAATATGAACAATAACACCGTAAACTCAAACAACAGATATGGCATCGCTCTGGACACTTCCGACAACAACAATCTGAGTGATAATACCGTACACTCAAACGATGAGCACGGCATCGCTTTGGTGGATCATTCCAGCCACAACAGGATGCGTAATAACCGCATTTTCAACAATACGTACAATTTTGGAGGTTTTAGCGGTAGTATCAATGACATTGATACCAGTAACACCGTAGACGGGAAGCAGATTTACTATCTTGTAGGTGTTTCGGACGCTACAATAGACTCTTCATCGAATGCTGGAACGGTATGTTGTATCAACTGCCAGAACATCTCAATAAAAGACTTGACACTCAAAAACAACGTTTATGGCATCTGTTTACACAACACGATCGACTCGAATCTGGATAACATCACTGCATCGAACAACAGATACGGCATCGATATACGGCATTCCGACCACAACAATCTGAACAATAACACCGCAAACGCAAACGAATGGGAGGGCATCATTATACGGCATTCCAGATACAATACTTTAAACAATAATAATGTTTTTAAAAATAAAGTTGGTATCAATGTGCTGCATAGTTCCCAATACAACGAACTCAGCAATAATACTGCTTCGAATAATTCGGTCGGCATTGAACAGGCTCTTTCCGATAACAACAATCTGACAGGTAATGTTATATCGAAGAACCGGTGTGGCATCTTCCTGTACAAGTGCAACAGCAACGAGATAACCGGCAACACTCTAAACTCGAACAGTGACTGCGGCATCCATCTCAGGTATTCCGACAACAACGATATGAGTAATAACACAGTACGTTCGAGTCGTCTTGGTATCCATCTGGTTGATTACAGCAGTAACAATACACTAAAAGGAAATTTCTTATCAAACAACAGCGAAGGCATCAAGGCAGCAGGTAATTCTGATAATCAGATCTACAACAACGAGATCAGTGATAGAGATATCTTGCAGACGCCATCATACGATCCTTTTTTCGGTTCAAGTCCTCTGAACCGTGAGGTCATTGATAGACATGGAAAGCTCCCTCCACTTGAGACCGAAGAACAGAAACAGAACTGGTCAGATAGTCTTGAAGAACTTGGAAAGCGTGTGATAACTGGAACAAATGGAAGAACCGGGTTATTCCCCAACTATCTGTACCCAAATGGCAAGGTACTATCTTGTGGCGAGAATTCACTTGGTTACTTCGTGGTAGTGTTCTACAAAAATTTAACGATGGAAAAGCAGCTGATTTATGAAATATATACGATAATAGATGAAAATGCAAAGGATATGGGCATTGAGGAGGTTCCAGTGGAGTTTGAATCCGCAGTTTTCCGTTATGATGGGGGTTATGTTGATGTTCTGGCAAATTTGAAAGAGAAACAAAAGATTCCTCTTGAAGAGTATATGAATCGTGAGAGTGCCTCATACAGACCGGATGTCATTGCTACCTACGGAAAACTTCCGGAGATTGAAACAGAAGAGCAATGCTGGAGATGGTTCCATAGGGATACACCTGCGATCATGCATGGTTCAAGAGATCGGATGGATCCATACTTTACAGATGGCATACTGGTATCCTGCGGTCCTTATATCGATGGTTACATTGAGGTAACAATTTATGAGAACTTGACGATTGAAACGCAGCCGATAATGGATGAAATTTATGGAATAATTGATGAAGAAGCGAAGAAGATAGGTATTTCCGATGTTCCGGTTGTATTCTTTGAAGGAGAGTTTGTTCGGACAGATCCTCTC
>JAYEGV010000250.1:0-4088 GCA_034659235.1 Methanobacteriota archaeon | reverse complement strand
GTGCTTACGGATGATGGTACGGTCATATTCACCATCGTCAACCGATGGAATCTCAACTGGTGGTTAAAACATACATTATCTGGAAACCGGGACTGGATCAGGCATGCTCTCAGGAACAGAGACTTCGTGAGCGATGGGCTCTGGACATACTATTTTTCAAGAGGAGAACTCATAAAAAAGATGCGGGGTGCAGGGTTTCAGAAGGTACGTATCGGCAGCGTAATGATCTTCCTGTACCCTCATCTGCACCGCATCGAAAAAAACCCCACGCTCTACCAGCGGATTTTTGGCAGGATCGAGAACATTGTGCGCTGGATCTGCCCATTCAATGCTATCGGCTATTACCTGCTTGCGATCTGCACGAAATAATCTCAAGCCACATACAGGGTACGTAACAGCGAATAGACAGGAACGCCTTCGATTGTGCTTTGCCCGATTTTATCAATGAGCACTGCAATCGCAACTGGTTTCGCTCCCATCTCAGTGAGCTGCCTGACCGTTTCTGTGACCGTTCCGCCTGTGGTGATCACATCGTCAACGATCACGCAGGTCGTTTCATTGACATCTGCAAAGTTCTGACTGAAGATACCTGTCACATCCGTGGTTTCGGTGCCAAGTAGTTGCTTATTCGGATGAAATATCGCAAGTTTGGCGCCGAGTTCATTCGAAACGATGCTTGCCAGTGGTATGCCGCTTACCGCTATACCAACCACGGTATCGATCTCTGTTCGGGCGCCGATGCCATCGAGAATCAGATCCGCTACCGCATCCGAGATGCATCGCAGCCGATATGAGCTCCCGCCGATGCTGCTCCAGTCGATCGAGAGATCCTTTGGTGCACGCAGTTCTTTTCTTTCGCTGGCATGTGCTAAAATCCATGTAACGGTTTCTCTGGATATATTGAGTTCGTCAGCGATCTGCCCTTCAAGCATGCCGTTCGATTTCATCTCAGTTGCTCGTTCTATCAGGTTGTTGATGTCCTTCATATTGATCACCTTGTACGACGGGCTCGCCGCGATTCGAACACGGGTCATTGGGTCCGAAGCCCAATAGGATATCCGCTACCCTACGAGCCCATGCATCTAATTACTCATATTCTATGAGATTGTAAAGTTATCGATCATCGACATTCTTAAGTCAATGTCACAAAGGTATATGCATAAGTGAAAAACCACAAGATTACACGAGATTAACACAGAAATAACACAGCAATCTTGTGTAATCTGTGTAATCTCGTGGTTAGAATACAAACACCACAAAAGAATTGCCATAAACGATAGAAGAGGAATTAACATCACAGACACTATTCGATTTCTGGATACCACACTGCGTGATGGCGAGCAAACGCCAGGTGTATCGCTTTCGCCAGAGGAGAAGGTATGGATCGCACGAAAACTCGATTCACTGGGAATCGATGTGATCGAGGCTGGCAGTGCAATCACATCAGAGGGTGAACGGGAGAGCATTCGATCTGTTGTGCGCGAGAATCTGGATGCGGAGATATGCAGCTACTGCCGAATCCGTGAGATCGATGTTGAAAAAGCTATCGAATGTGATGTGGATTCGATTCATCTCGTTGTTCCGGTTTCAGATCTTCATATCGAAAAAAAACTTAAGAAAAACCGTGAAACAGTGAGAGATGATGCGGTTCGTGTATGTGAGTTTGCAAAGGATCATGGTCTCATCGTTGAGTTCAGCGGCGAGGATGCCTCACGGGCTGATATCGAGTTCTTAAAATCGATATATGCAGACGGTATCGATGCTGGCGCGGATCGGTTATGCTTCTGCGATACCGTTGGAATTCTGACGCCAGAACGCACCACAGAGATATTCAGGGAATTGGGCAATCTTGGTGCGCAGGTAAGCATCCACTGCCATGACGATTTTGGGCTTGCAACATCGAACACGATAGCAGCGATTCTTGCAGGCGCGGCGCAGGCGCATGTAACCGTGAATGGTATCGGCGAGCGGGCTGGGAACACACCGCTGGAGGAAGTGGTGATGGTACTCGAATCGCTGTATCATAAAAAGACAAAGATCAATTGTAAGGAGTTGTACACCACATCCCGCCTGGTAAGCAGGCTCACAGGAATTGTTGTTGCTCCGAACAAGTCGATTATCGGTGGAAATGCGTTTACACACGAGGCAGGTATCCATGTGCATGGAATTCTTGCAGACACTGCAACATATGAGCCGATAACACCAGAGACCGTTGGAAGAGAGCGAAGGATCGTTCTCGGAAAACACACAGGCAGGTCATCGATCGATCTGGCGCTGCGCGAACTCGGACTCGCAGCAACTGATAAGCAACTGGACAATATATTCCTCAGAATAAAGGAACTCGGAGACAAGGGAATGCGGGTGACCGATGCCGATCTTCAGGCGATCACAGAGACCGTGCTCGGAATATACAAGGAGGCGAAGGTGAAACTTGATGAACTCACTGTGGTCTCAGGGAACCGGGTCACGCCGACCGCATCCATCAGACTGACTGTGGACGGAAGATCGGTTGTCGAGGCTGGCATCGGGACAGGTCCTGTGGATGCAGCGATCGATGCACTCAAGAAAGCGATTGCAAATACGCGAGATATAGAGCTTGAGGAGTATCATGTCGATTCGATTACAGGCGGAACCGATGCTCTCGTTGAGGTGCTTGTAAAGATGCGCTCTGACAAGAAAGTGATCACAGCACGAGGTGCCAGAACCGATATCATCATGGCATCGGTCGAGGCTGTTCTTGAAGGAATCAACCGGTTGATGGATTGATTGTTGTTTGAACGCTACATCCCAAGCTTCTTCATCATCTTCTGGACATTGAATCTGCCGCCGCGCAAGCCCTTCATAGCCTTCTGCATCATCCTGTGATACTTCAGGAGTTCTCGCACATCCTCGATACCTGTGCCGGAGCCGCGCGCAATCCTTCTGACACGTGAGGAATCGACGATCTTCGGATCGAGTAGTTCCGCTTCGGTCATCGAGTCCATGATGACCTTGTATCGTGTCATCTTGCCAGAAGTCTCGTCATACATATCATCCGGTATCTTCATGCCCCCGATCGGCAGCATCTGCATCACCTGCTTCAAGGGACCCATCTTGTTCATCGCTTCCAGTTGTTGATACATGTCTTTTAGCGTGAACTTGCCATGCACCATCTTCTCGACGTCGATCTCCTCGGTGAACGATTCCTCGGCGCGTTCGATCAGCGTCTTGATATCACCCATCCCAAGCAGTTTTGAGATGAATCTGTCGGTTTCGAACTTTTCCAGATCCTCAATATTCTCACCGACACCGATAAACGCGATTGGTGCCTTCGTCTCAGAAACAGCAGATAGAGCACCCCCTCCCTTTGCTGTGCCATCAAGTTTTGTGATGATAACACCGGTTACTCCAACCGAGTCATGGAACGTGCGTGCCTGATCCCTTGCCTGCTGCCCGATTGCACCGTCCAGCACAAGCAGTTTCTGATCCGGCTTTGCTATCGTATTGATCCTCTCCATCTGTTCGATCAGATCATGCTCAAGGGAATGCCTGCCAGCAGTATCGATGATCTTGACATCATAAGCCTTGAATCTGTCAATTCCTCTTTTTACGATTCCAATCGGATCATCGGTACGCTCCCCATAGAATGCGATGTTCAGACGATCGCATAAGGTTTGCAATTGATCGTAAGCACCCGGACGGTCAGTATCCGCACAGATTACAGCAGGCTTGAGTCCCTTTCGCTGGAAGTACCGCGCCAGTTTCGCTGTGGTCGTGGTTTTGCCGCTGCCCTGAAGTCCGATCATCATGATCGTCTGCTCTGATAATGCCAGAGGCGTGCTTTCGCCGATGAGATTGACGAGTTCGTCATACACAATCCTGATTACGTGCTCCCGTGCACTCACCCCTGCGCGTGGTTTCAGAGCGAGCGCTCTCTCACGTATCCGTGTCGATAGTTCCATCACCTGCTTCACATTGACGTCTGATTGCAGGAGCGCACGCTGGATATCTTTCACCATCTCATCCACTGCACGCTTATCAACACGTCCAGCGCCTGCGATCTTCTTAATCGCACCCTGAAGCGAATCGCCAAGTTTATCAAGTACCAT
>JAYEGV010000249.1:0-4090 GCA_034659235.1 Methanobacteriota archaeon | reverse complement strand
TATGTGCTGCGCGATGGAATGAAAACAACAATTGGCGATCTCTCCGAACCGAAGCCGATTCGTGATGCATGTATATTATTCGAATTGACAGGCGAGGCTATCCGACAGATAGAAGATCATGAACTGCACCCGCAGTTTCCATTTCGACACATCGATCATTACTGCAAGGAGTTCACAAGGGAATACCTATCGGAATATATCAAAAAGCCAGATCAGGAGCGGTTTTCGTATCTTTATTTTGAGAGACTTGTAATGTACGAAGATCTCGATCAAATCCGGTTATTGCGTGAGCGTCTTGCGCTTCAGAAAGAAACAGGGATCACATCGAACCGGGACCAGGCAATTACATGGCAGCCCAGAACCGATCTCGGAAGCGCATCACCACCGTGCTTGCAGCGCATTGTAATCAGGTATCTTGGCGGTGATAATGTGGATGTGCATCTGACATGGCGATCCAGAGACCTGTATACGGCGTGGCAGGTAAATATCATCGCAATCATCGATATGCTGAACAGAGAGGTGATCCGTCCGAACCAGTGCCGGATCGTTAAACTGATTGATTACAGCGACTCGCTGCACATTTATGAGAGCGACAGAGAGGCGGAACGGGTAAAACTCCTGCCAGAGAGCCCGCAGAAACAGAAGATACTGAGCGAATACTGATTGCTATTGCCCCGCAGGCGTTCCTGGAATGCTGGTCACATTACACTTTTGAACTCTGACCGCATCTTATATTCTATGAACATTGATGAATTAACATTCTATGACCAGCTATTGAATTACCACGACATACTGTTTCTTGGTCATCGCAATGCAGACCCGGATGCAGTATCAAGCGCGTTTGCACTTGCTGATGCTTTCGGCGGCACAGCCGGGGTCGCGGATCAGTGTGGAAGGGTGGCTACCATGCTCGTTGATCAGCTGGAGCTCGATATCGTGTATGCACCTGATCCATCCGATTATGATTTCACGGTGGTTGTGGATACGTCAACCCAATCGCAACTGAACGATCTGAAACTGGGTGATTACGGCGTGGTCGATCATCATTCGGTCTCCCAGTTGATCACGGATGCAAGATTCTATCTGCACAGGCATGCAAGCTCGAATGCTGAAATCGTTGTCGATATCCTGAAATGCATGGATGCTCCGATTATGGAGCGCACCGCACTCGCGCTCATGACAGGGATCATCACAGATACAGGACATTTCAAACATGCCACATCAGGTTCGTTTCGAGCGATTGCAGACCTGATCGATCGGGGTGGGGTCAGTTACAGCGAGGCTCTTGATCTACTTGCGGCAACGCCTCAGGAGGTCTCGATGCGTGCTGCTGTTCTCGAATCTGCAAATCGTGCCAGGATTATGACGATCAATGACTGGATTCTTGCCACATCAGAGGTGGATTCCTTCAGCGCTGCTGCTGCCACAGCGCTGACAAATATCGGTGCAGACCTATCATTCGTGGGAATGACAAGGGACGGCATACTGAAGGTGAGCGGACGTGCAAAGCGAGATGCAGTCAGATGCGGTATCAATCTTGGAAAGATGATGTGCGATATCGGTGGCGAATACCATGGATCCGGCGGTGGACATGCTGGTGCTGCCGGAATGGAAGTGCCAAGCGATGCCGAAACAGTGCTTACCAGATGTCTTGAGGAGTCTGGCAGGATTCTAAAAGGGGTAAACAGGAATTAGTCTTTCCGCTGCCCGCTTCCTCCAACCACTGCCCGGCTTACAAGAATATGCGGCGAACCATCGCTCACAGGCACGGTTTGCCCGTTCTTTCCGCACCTGCCTGAATGAAATGTGAGATCACAACCAACAGCTGTTATATTGTTCAGAATCTCAAGCGTCTGCCCTGAGAGCGAAACATTCCTCAGCATCTCACAGATCTCGCCATTTCGCACCGCAAAACCAAGTTCGGAATTGAACTGGAAGATACCTTCTCCTGTATTGACCTGCCCGCCGCGTGACCCTTTGAGATAAATCCCGTTTTGGAGTTCTTCGAGCATCTCCTCGAAACTCCGGTCTCCATTTGCGATGAACGTATTGCTCATTCTCGGTATCGGAATATTACATCCTTCCACACGTGCGTTTCCACCATCCCCTCCAAGTCTGCCTGCTGTCTCTCTCGAGTGCAGATATGAAGAGAGTATGCCGTGATCGATCACGGTTCTCCGCCTTGCTGGCACTCCCTCTGAATCAAACGGGTAATGTCCGTATTCATGCAATGTGGGATCATCGTACACCGTGACATGCGGCGATGCGATCTGCTCACCGAGCCGACCTGCGAGAATCGAGGAGTTTTCAAGCACCAGATCAGCCTCTGCCGCATGTCCCACAGCCTCGTGGATGAAGACGCCTGCAAGCTCGGAATCGAGCAGACATGGCATGACTCCCCCTTCCGGCTGGCGCGCATGTAACAGTTTTGTTGCGATCGCTCCTGCTTCTTCTGCAAGAGCAAGAGCATCATATTTTTTGAACAACTCGTAACCACAAACTCCGAATCTGCTTTTCCTACCGGATTGATGCGTGGTACCATCCGATGCGACAGCGGTTACGCCAAACCCTGTTCGAAACGTATCATGCTCGAGATCGAGTCCTTCCGAACTCTGATACCGAACTCTGACATACGATTCGGAATACACAACGGTTGTGCTTGTAATGCCATCGATACGTGCATGCCGTTCAATATCCCTGACCAGTTCTATCTTTTCCTCGATCGGAACGTTTCTTGGGTCTTCTTTTACAGAATGTTCTGTTGATATCGCTTTCTCTCTGATTGGAGCCAGATGCACCTCTTCTCTTGGAACCGTCCTGTTGATGCTTGCAGAAAGTTCTTTTGCCGATTCCAGTCCCGAATTAAGGTTTGTCGGATCATCAGTCGTCACAAAACCCCATGAACCGCGGGTCAGCGCCCGGATGCCTGCGCTTTCCAGGATACTATTTGAGATCTCCTCGATCTTTCCATTATCGAGAACGATAGCGGTAGAATGTCCGGATAGGATTCGGATATCGTAAAAATCACAATGCATGGGATTTTCTTATCTCGCTGATGCGCATAAATCTTTGGGGTGCATCCAGCACAGACAAAAACATGCGCCGACCGGGAATCGAACCCGGACTTGGGGCTTGGAAGGCCCCAGTCATAGCCATTAGACCATCAGCGCTCTCACGATATCTTGGTACTCAGGAATTTAATACTATCGATCATCTGGAGGATATCGCTTTACGCGGCACCTGGGTCAAAACTCAGGCATCTCCGTGCAGTGGATGTCGGACAGTGTTAATCATTACAGCTTATTCCACCCATCCGCATTAATCTCACAATTCAGGATTTCTTCAACCTCCCGAATCATCATCCGGAGCTGGGGCACGGAATATTCAGCGTTTGAAGGGATCGCCAGACGACGTTTCCCATAAACCATGAATTGATGACGAGTACCGGAATATAGACCTTCAAAACCTAACTTGCGGAGCCTTCGGATAAAATCCCGTCTTTTACATGGCTTCCACTGGCTCATATACGGGCTCCTTGTTCAGATCGATCTCTGCGATCACTGGCAACGGGTGGCCCAGCTTGAGACCTAATAGAATCCACTCTTCGAGGGTGGAGTGGAGCTCCTCTTCACATTCACGCAAGGTTGTTCCAAATGCAATCACTCCCTTGCATTGTAAAATCCGCCCGGCGTATGTTCCGTCATCCAATTTATCATAGACCGCATGCGCCATTAGCCGATTTACGTAGTCAGTAAGAATGAATCGAACTGCCATTGTTTACCACCTATTCTATTCATATTTATTAAACGAACGTCGTCCAATACATGTCCAAACCCAACTTCGCTTATCCTGCCTATTTAATGTTGTATCCGAACCTGCCCCATCTGTGTATCCTTTCAGTCAAACTTCAATCATAACATACCCCTCTTCACTCTCCGCCCACATTAAGTCTTTCAACCCACTCCACAAAACCCTTCGAACCGCGCGCCTATCCCGACCTCTGCATGTCTCACGGCAGTCTCCGAAGCCCCAGCCGCCCCACATCCGACTTGAAGCCGGGGGCATCCGAGGGCTGGAGGTCGGGCGATGG
>JAYEGV010000248.1:0-4182 GCA_034659235.1 Methanobacteriota archaeon | reverse complement strand
CGCACACCAGTCTTCTTGAACTCTTTCTCGCTGAATAGAATAGTATAATCGGAAATTTTTGTAGCAAGCGAAATTTCATGAGCAACACGCTCACATTCTTCTCTTGTTCTGGCATGAACCATCGCATATAAGTTATATTCCCAGTCCGGACATCTCAAACGCTCGTAGCAGTGCGAGACCTCATCGAACCCAGCCATTATAGCTCCAACCTCTTCCACGCGGCGATCCGGAACATTCCAGACGCACATCGCATTAAAAACGATGCCGAGTGCACGGTGTCCGATCGATGCTCCGAACCTGCGTATGATACCGCGCTCAGTAAGTGTACTGATCCTATCGATCACTTCTTCTTCAGAAATATCCAGTTCGAGTGCGATTTTTTTAAAAGGCTCTGGAACAAGTTCGATTCCATCCTGTGTGAGTTTTATCAGTCTGAGATCAAGATCATCCATGATCACACCTCGAATTTCACGCCGATCTTGAACAACCGGTTGACAGGAAGATTGAGGAACGGGTAACCGAGTTCTGTGATTTCGCTGATTATTTCGTGCAATCGCTCTTTTTTGCGTGCGGAAACAGTAAACCAGAGATTGTACCTACCAGGGCGTAGATAATTATGCGACACCTCACCAAATTCATTGATTCGTGCTGCAACGCGATCGACCTCGTGCTCCGAAACCTGCATCGCGATAAGTGTGCTGGATCCGCCGATCGCTGTAGTATTGAGGATCGGACCGATTTTTCGAACCACGCCAATATCTGTGAGTTTTTTAAGACGATCGATGACCTCTTCTTCTGATATGCCAATTCGGTCACCTATTATGCGGAAAGGGTAGAGATTCAGTGGAAAATCGAGCTGGATCGTATTTACCAGCTGCCTATCGATCGGATCGAGTGCTTCTATCATCGTCATGAAATTTCTTCATCCGGCGTCGGTACGCGCCATACCGATCTTCAGGAGAATATCTGGCTGGACGCGGATTTATGGTGACAGCACCGCAATAGGGGCAGGATGTTTTCAGTGTATACCGGTTGCACTCTGTGCATTTAAGAATTCTCGACTTCATGAGGTCCTACTCCTCGTGTCTGTGGAATGTCCCGGTTCCATCTGACCGATGTATCTCATCGATCGCACGCCGCGCAGATTCTTTTAATGCCTTCTCTGCCAGTTTGTAGTCAGGCGCAATGATGTGTATGCGATATCTTGGTGCGCCTACATAACTGATAGTGAGTTTGGCACCATTCTCCTCAACGCTTGCAGCCGCAGCAAGCGATCGTTTGATTGCGTCCACCCCATCTGGTGCAGGGCATGTCAGATCAAGAAACCCGGTGATGTCAACAGAAGGGATCTTTATATTCTCGACTGCAACCTCGGCGATTCTCCTGGCATATTCCTCCTCGATGCCAGCATCGATCAGTGCTGATGCTCCATAGATTGTAGCTTCCTCGAAAGCGGCATACAGACCGCCAAACGAATCGATCAACGTGTCTGCGATCTGCTGCTCTGCATCATCCGTGATCGCAAAGGAGAGCCATTTTCCCGCGCGAAGTTCACCCTTCCACTCCTGAATCTTCTCTCTTCGTTGATGCTCATTCACATCCTTATACGATAGATCGATGTGACCGCGCTTTGAGTTTATAGCAAGCACCTTGCACACGATCTTCTGCCCCTCACGCAGATAATCTCGAATATGCTTCACCCAGCCTGAGGCGACCTCTGAAATATGGATCAAACCCTCTTTTCTGCCGTATTCGTCCAGTTCCGCGAACACGCCGAAATCCATCACCTTTGTGACGGTGCAAACAACCAGATCGCCTTGCTTGGGCCACTCTCTCATCATTTCACTCCAGAACCTCGATAATCTGGGTTAATATCCTCGATCTGCCCCCTGTTGGTTCTGCAAGTGTCCGTCCGCAGACGACACAGGTCACAGTAGTACTTGCGTTTCCGAATATGACCTGTTCATTCTCGCAGTCCACGCATTTGACTCGTAGGAATTTGCTCTTTGGAGTCGGCACTATATCGTTATTTATGTTCATCATGATTCCACCAGTTCAAATTTGGATGCCCTGAAGCACTTTCTGACATGTGCCTTGCCGCATTCGTTGCATCGGTACCTGAGATGAATCCGCTTTGTCGGCTTATCGCCTCCAGGGACTTTCGAGAACTTTCCGCTGTTCCCGATGCCTGTCTGTCGCTTCTTCTGTCGTACGATTCTGTTCATGGATGATGCTTTTGCTGGTTTCACCCGTTCGACCTTGTGTACTGTATGTTTCTTGCAGTACGGGCAGTATGTTCGAAACTGTGCTGGCATTTTCATTGGAATTTTCACCTTTAGTCTATTGTATCGCAACCGGTGATACCACCCTGCGTTTGCACAGCACCTTTGCATTGAGGTTTGGCAGCGTCACCACATCGTTCTTTGCAAGGGTATAATGATGGCTGTCCGCACCCATAAAGGTTGGTATGTCCTTCAGCACGCGGACGATCGTGTAATCATCCAGCACGCCATGACCAGGCACTTCAACATCTTCAATGTGTTCGACATCGCTGACCTCTTCGACCATCCTTGCAGGAATCTCTTCCGGTGTCGGTGGACCCGATTCGCCTGTGAGCATCCCAACGATTGCAGACCAGCCCTGCCTCACAGCAGCAAGCACCGAATGATATATGTCGCGCTCAACCGGTGTCATTGCATCCACCTCGTACCTGGTGCCATCGATCTCCATCGATATATTGAGGGATGCGAGCTTGACGATCTTTCCAACCCGTAGTTTGAAGATGCGCTGTAGATGGTCGCCTGCTGTTTCAAATTCGTCGGCAAGAAGAGGCGCTTCCCTATCGGACGCTGTTTTCTGTTCCTCTCTGAGTCCATCGAGATATGCGCGCACGCTCTCATAGAAGTCTGGCTCGAGTTTTGCAAGCTTCGATCTCTGCTCTCTTGTGAGGATATTGCGCAGTTCTTCAAAGTCCATGGATGCATATTCGTGCCAGCGTTATTTCAATCTGGTGGCAGATGCGAAACCTATTTATAGGAATCAGTAGGGTTACATACCGTCTTATGATAATATTGACGAGGAGCCTACCATGAACAAAAGTCAACTATTTGCCGTGTTGATGCTGGCGACCCTTGGGCTGATCATTGCCGTAATCGTCATCTTTGATTCGGATGCGTCAATCGAGATGCAGCAGTGTGGAGGCTGTCATAATCCTGAGTGTACGCAGAGAATGGCAGGAAACACCACATGGCCTGCTGTTTTTAATGCGATCGTTCCTGAACACAGAGGCGAGCGCGTAACAATATGCGCTGAAGGATATGTGCGCGGCGGTGCGGAACATCACACTCCGACTCGTGGAAGCAGGCAACTGCACAAAGGCATGACTGCTTCGGAATGCACACGCTGCCATGTCATAGGTATTGCACCGATGTATACGCAGTGCGTGATGTGTCATGGCGATTACAAACATGCAAATCCGGTAACAGGTGACTGCATGGATTGTCATCCTGGACATACCGCAGATACCAGTGCTGGCTGCGGCGACTGCCATGCAGCAGAGTATGCGGATTTCAAGGAATCTGGCGGAAAGCATGCAGCAAAGGATACCAGTTATGCTGCCTTGCGCCACAGGCTGAGTCCGACAACATATAGTTACGAATCACCGCTGATCGGAGATGGGTGCTATTCCTGCCACAAGGAACATGCCGAATCCATGAGTTGTCTGGATTGTCATGTATTGGAACATGGATATGAACTGGCTGATTGTGGAGTCTGTCACAATCCACATGCTCCGAGAACGATCAAGTTCGGTGCGGTCGTGACCAGCGAACAGTGCATGCTCTGTCATGAGGATACCAGGCAGGAGTTCATCGCACATCCGACCATGCATGCTACAATGAACTGCACTGACTGCCACATCGAGCACGTCAGAACAAAGGCATGTATCGATTGCCATGCAGAGGCACACAAGGACATTGTCGTGGACGTTGACTGTATGACCTGCCACAAGAGCGGGCATGCACCGATATAATAATTCCGCCGGATTCCGGCGGGAGTTATATTTTTTGTAACAACTCACGTTTTAGAAAATTTCCTACATTTTTTAAACTTCTCCCACAAAGAAGCATACTTCAATTCGACTTTTAAAATTATCTGCATTTTCTCATGGGCAAAATCAAAGTA
>JAYEGV010000247.1:0-4182 GCA_034659235.1 Methanobacteriota archaeon | reverse complement strand
CACCTCAAAGCATTTTTCTTCTCAAAAAAGGCTGAAGTTCAGCATAAGTGTTCTCGATGTTTTTGTGAATTCTTGTGGATTCGGAGATAGTGGCAACCGCGCAAGGTTTATGTTCACGCCTCCTTAATTTCAGTTCAATGGAAAATATGCAGCAGACCACACTTCCACCAAAATCGAGTTTCAGTGAGTGGTATCATGAACTGCTTGCTGCTGCCGAAATTATGGATATCAGATACCCTGTCAAGGGTCTGTATGTGTGGCCTCCGTTTGGATTTGCACTTAGAAATAATATCTATTCGATCATCCGTGAACTTCTAAACAAAAATCATCACGAAGAGGCATTGTTCCCGCTTTTAATCCCTGAAAATGAATTTATGAAGGAAGCAGAGCACATCAAGGGATTTGAGGATGAGGTTTACTGGGTCACACATGGCGGTACTACGCCACTGGAGATGAAACTCGCGCTCAGACCAACGAGTGAGACAGCGATCTATCCGATGTACAAACTCTGGATTCGTTCGCATGCAGACCTGCCACTGAAGTTGTACCAGATCGTGAACACCTTTCGATACGAGACCAAGCACACCCGGCCGCTCATCCGTCTGCGCGAGATCACATCGTTCGAGGAGGCGCACACCGTGCATACGGACTGGGACGATGCTGCAAATCAGGTAAACAGGGCGGTTGAGATCTATCAGGAATTTTACAGGCGGATAGGGATCCCAACCATCGTTTCAAAACGTCCTCCATGGGATAAGTTCCCTGGTGCGGATTATACCCTTGCGGTTGATACCTTGATGCCGGATGGTAGGGTTTTGCAGATAGGAACAGCGCATCATCTCGCAGATAACTTTGCAAAAACATTCGAGATCACTTATGAGGATGTAAACGGTGAGCAGGTATACGCGCATCAGACCTGTTACGGAATATCAGAACGATGCATCGCTGCTACGATCAGTGTGCATGGCGACGATCGAGGGCTTGTGCTGCCGCCAGAGATTGCTCCTGTGCAGGTGGTGATCGTGCCGATCATATTTGGCAGGCGCGATCTGAACGAGAGGATACTGGGTGCATGTGCATCCGTACGTAATATGCTTGTGAATCATGGGCTTCGCGTAAGGATCGATGATAGCGACGAGCGCCCAGGTGCCAAATACTACAGATGGGAACTGAGAGGCGTTCCGATAAGAATCGAGATCGGTCCAAGAGACCTCGCACAGAACTCAGTGACACTGGTACGAAGAGACACATCTGATAAGAGATCGGTGTTAATCGACCGGATCACTAGTGAGGTGCAGCATAGCATGGATGCGATGCTTGACGATATGTACCACGCTGCATTGCAGAAATTTAATTCAAGGATATTTGATTGCAGGACAACAGATGAGATATCAGAGAAAGCGATGCAGGGAATCGCACGCACCTCATGGTGCCTCGATCCCGATTGTGGACGCGAGATAGAGGAGATGACAGGTATGCGCATGCTCGGAGTGCCGGTCGGATCAGAGACCCTGACCGGTGATTGTGTGATCTGTGGAAGAGAGGGCACAGAAGTGCTGATGGCTCGAACATATTAACGATGACAACACAGGCTCAAAAGTACAAAAATAAGATGAGGGATTCATATCAAACTGAAGAAACGAACCGTTCTACGGAAGACAGCCAGAAATAACGAAGAGATGCAGAACAATGGTAATTCGGAAAGTTCTGGTATCTTTGTGCTCCCAGGCGATTTCATAGGTACTACAGAGGAGTTTCGCGCCGGTGCACGAACGTATGAGGGGATGGGTGGCATCTATGCATCCACCACCGGAACAGTCAAAGTCAACACTGCAAACAGATTTGTTTCTGTAGCTCCAAGTACAGATACGCCTCCGTTGCTCAGAAAGGGAGACGTGGTTGTCGGGCAGGTCACTGGACTGCGTGACACGCTCGCGCTGGTGACGATTGCCGGAGCAAAAGGTGTCACAGACCGGGAGATTCCGAACATAGCCCCTGCGGTCATCCACGTATCCAACATCAAGAAGGCGTATGTCAGGAATATCTCGTACGAGTTTGGAATATTCGACATCGTGAAGGCGAGGATCGTTGATATCAAGAACATGCGCCTCGACACATCGGAACCGGAGATGGGAGTCATGAAGGCGCTCTGTTCGAGATGCAGAACCGCAATGGTACTGGATAACTCAAAACTCAAATGTCCTGAATGCGGCAGGATCGAGACCAGAAAAATAGCCACAAATTACGGAACCGGTATCATATAAGCCCATGAACATCATGGTTGCCGAGTATGCGGTCGCAACCGGCGATCCGGACATCATCGGCGAAGGATATGCCATGCTTTCGTCCCTTGCAAACAGTTTCGATGCATGCGGACACGCGGTGCGATATCCTGCCAGGCATCCGGTCAGTGGAGTCAGAGGGGATGCTGTCCTGTGCGATGACTTTGCCACATCCGTCGAGCAAATCGCGCGCACCTGCGATGCCGGAATCGTGATCGCGCCCGATGATATTCTCGCTGACCTGGCCGAAATCGTTGAGGATGCTACCATCAATCTCGGCTGCCCAAGCGAATCTGTCAGGAAGTGTGCTGACAAACTCGTATGCTCGCAGATTCTGTCAGAGAATGGCATTGCTGTGCCTGAAATGACAGATGATGCCGGGATGTATGTGATCAAGCCAAGATGGGGATGTGCAGCAGAAGAGATATCAATCGTACCGGAAAAAGGTCAGCTAAACGATGATTTCATCGCAACCGAGTTCGTATCAGGGGAACATCTGAGTGCGAGTCTGATCATCGGTAGAACAACACTTCCTCTCACCATAAACAAACAATTGATCGAGTTTGGTGATGGAATCACATACAATGGTGGGATTGTGCCGTATCATACAAAAGCGTGGGATGAGGTCATGGACACCGCCATAAGAGCGGCGCATGCACTTGGATGCAGAGGGTATGTCGGGATCGATATCATTGCAGGAGACAAACAGTACGTGGTGGATGTGAATCCGCGTCCAACAACATCGATACTCGGAATTGCAAAGGTTATCGATTGTGAGATAGGGGATCTGATCTTAAGAGCGAGATTCGGAGAACTTCCCGAATCGGTTGGAATTGTGGGATCGTTTGAATTTTCGAAATCGGATCTGGAGAAGAGTGTGAGATTTTAACCGGGCGAAACTGTGAATCATCCGACACCGACTGGTTGACAGATTCTGCCAAAACCTTTTGTAGTAATCCGCTGTCATAACACGCGGAGGTATTTCTATGGAACTGAACGGAGTAGAAATCGAGGACACCTACGCAGAGGCATTCGGTATCAAGGTAGCACGAGTACTCATCACCGGCGCAAGCAAGCGATGGGCGATGGTTGCTGCAGCAGAGGCAACAGGATTCGGGACATCGGTTATCATGTGCCCGGCAGAGGCAGGCATCGAGTGCGTGGTCAACGGTGACAAGACACCTGACGGACGCCCTGGCGTCTACATCCAGATATGCACATTCGGATACAAGGCGCTTGAGGATCAGCTGCTAAAGCGGATCGGTCAGTGCGTCTTAACAGCACCAACGACAGCGGTATGGAACGGACTGCCTGACGCGGAGAAGCAGTTTGATACTGGATTCAAGATGAAGTTCTTTGCTGACGGCTACGAATCAGAGCTCGAGGTCGGCGGGCGCAAGGCGTACGCGATACCGATGATGGAAGGAGATTTCATAATCGAGCACGGAATCGGCGCGGTCGATGGCGTTGCTGGCGGAAACTTCTTCATCCTCGCAGATAACCAGATGGCTGGGCTTGCGGCAGCAGAGAACGCTGTTGATGCTATCATGCAGACCGAAGGCGCAATCACGCCATTTCCCGGAGGGATTGTTGCAAGCGGTTCCAAGCCGGGCGCGGACACCTACACTTTCATGCAGGCGACAACGAACCAGAGGTTCGCTCCAACTCTTAAGAATAAGGTCGAGGATACAAGCATCCCACCCGATGTCAACGCGGTCTACGAACTCGTGATCAACGGCGTTGACCTCGATGCAGTGACTGCCGCGACCAAAGTCGGAATTGAGGCTGCTGTGAAGATTCCAGGGGTGAAGAAGATCACCGCAGGAAACTACGGTGGCAGTCTGGGCGCGTTCAAGGTCAATCTGAGTGATCTCTTCTGAGATCACTTTTTTATTTTTTA
>JAYEGV010000246.1:0-4196 GCA_034659235.1 Methanobacteriota archaeon | reverse complement strand
GCAATGTCCGCGGTCTCAAGATACGCGGGCATGGTGCGGAGGTCTCCGTTATGGGCTTTAAAGTACAGGTATGATTTTGCAGGCATCTGCACTCTCTTCATGCCGTGCTCCCTGAATGCCTCTTCGACCACCTTGAGTGCGCCCCGCATGTCCAGCAGTTCTTTCACATCATCCTCGTTCAGGTACAGTATTTCCATCATGGATCGTTATGATGTCGGGATTGATAATCATTGCGCAATATCCAGAGGATGGACGCTGGTGGTTATGATGCGAACGCTCTGCGATACGTTTATTGGGTCTTTGTGATCTCGCGTGGCAGTGAATCAAAACACCGGAGACTGCTGTGAGACTATCCTGGCTCGGTGATGCGGGAGTAGCGAAGCAGTGCCGTGATCTTTTATGGACGATTATTCAGTTCTCCTGCCCATATAAGCACATCCTGCAAGTATCAGCAAACCCACGGAGAAGAGGGCGAGGGTGGGGAGTTCTGGGACCGGATAGCCGGGATCTGTGGAAGGGGAAGTGATGTAGGAGTCTTTATCAGGTTTATAGTATATCCAAAGTGTATCATCTGTTGATCCATTCCATGATACTCTAACTCCCAGCCAGTCACCAGTACTGAAACTTTGTGTTGTGCTAGTATTATCTGTACAAAGGATATCGTACTCATTTGTATTATCCTGTAATGGTTTACTACCACTGGCTATAACAGTTACCGTTCCACCGGGTGTTATTTTGCAGATGTCAACGGTAGTGGTGTTACCCTTCTTTTCATTGGGATCTGACGTATTGATTTTTGCTGTCCAATTATATTCGCCAAACTCTAAATCCGTTTGTGCCCCTTTATTTGCATAAAACCACAAGGCTTTTTGACCGTCCAACACACAGTATGTACCACTTGTGGGTTTTGTTGTATTCATTACAAGATCTTTATCATGAACCCAACCATCATTTGCGTAGGGCGCGTCTACTGTGGTATTCGCAGCCTTTGTGAAATACCACGTCTGCGAACCCGGACTCGCGCTCACCATCTGCGCCGTTGCCGATAATAGTATCAAAACCAGAACTATCATCCATCTGCTGTATGTTGATGTTAACATAACGCGCACCATCGTGCCACCCCTATTTAAACCATTTGGAAATTTTACTATCTTGGACGACCATTGTAAAAATGCTATGTAGAGTACAACTCTTGTTTCTGTTCGAAATCAACAAAATCGACAGCATTAGCCATGATTGGATGGAGTCGTCCAGCACCGCAGGAACTTTGGGATCGTGTACATTCCTGCCGATATATCATTTATATCACCGCGCACATGATATACCGTAAGGTATTTATACCATAACATTGTCGAGTTGCAGGAACAAATATTGGATGATCAGAGAAAATGATCTCAACAATGACAACTCTAACAACTCTAACAACAATGACCACTCTTGGCAGTTATACAGCGACGCTTGGTGCCATAGGAACGGTGTTGCTGATAAATCTCCTCATCGCAAAAGAACTATCAGATTCCCATGGTGGTGTTAGATCGCAACGATTGGCAAGGAACATCATGATCGCAATCACGCCGCTTCTCTTTGCATTTCTGATGATTGTGGCTGTTAAGGTGGTGGAAGTGTTATAAGGAGGAGAAAATAATGATAAAGAATGGGACGATATCGATAATGTTAACATCTATTGTGGCGATCGTTTGTTTATTCGCGGTTGCAGCGCCAGTGAGTGCTGATATGGATGTTACGATAGACCCATGCAGATCTCCGCCTGGCGCGTCGCCGGGATATACCTGCGTTTTGAATTATTCAGATACTTGCGACATATACTTTGTAAATGTGACCATTCCCAAAGGATACACTGCCAATGATACAGTTGGGTGTAACTGTTCTGAAATTATCTTAACGTTACGGAATGATAGCACAGGCGAAATAATAAGTAAATCCATCGCATTCAAAAACGAGACCGGGTATTGGGTAAATGTAACTCACCCTTCATCCTGCGATGGTGTCTATGGACCGTTCATTGCAAACTGCAGCGAGGGAGCGGTAACAGAAATATGCATGGCGAGCACCACGTCACTGCATCTGACGATGCCAACCACGTCCATAAACGGTTCGATAAACATCTCGCTCGGCGCGCTGGGTCCGGTAGCATCCGAAGACAGTGTGGCGTTGCAATTCGCGAGCGATTGTATCAGGAATCCAGCGACGAGTGGACGTTATATTTGGTCTGTAACAGCCGGTCCATGTGGTTACTCTGATTCAGGCGTGGTGTGCATAATGCATCCTGGCGACATCAACGGTGATGACTGGGTTTGGCTTTTGGACCTGATGGAATTAGCAGACGCATTCGACTCACATCCCGGAGATCCCGATTGGAATCAGTGTGCAGATCTGGACTGCGATGGACATATTTACCTATTGGACCTGATGATATTGGGAGATAATTTCGGTAATGATTATAGAGGTATACCATAGTAGGAGGTACAAAGAGATGATAAAGAACATACTAATTGGAACGGTCTTGGTTCTGATGATGGTAGCATCCGCAGGAGCAACGGAAGTCAAAGTATATCCAGCATCACAAACGGTAGCAGCAGGGGATCCATTCCATGTGGATGTCGTAGTAGTGGACGTAGATGACCTGAAAGGGTATGCAGCGACCTTGAACTTCAATCCCGGTGCGATGCAGGTAACAGGCATTACAGAAGGTGCTTTTCTGAAGACTGGCGGAACTACTGTACCAATCTTCTCTTTGGATAATGTAACAGGAACCGCAACATTCGCATCTACGCTTGGTTTTTATGACCCGTGGACGACAGTTAGTGGTAGCGGGATTCTTGCAACCATACAGTTCAGCACATACCCAGGTGCACCCGCAGATACATACGACCTGACTCTGACGAATGTGGAACTCAGGAATGCAAGCAATGCATTAATACCGATATCTGTGGTCGATGGCACGGTTACTATCGAAAGGGCTGCACCAACACCAGTACCAGCGTTAAGTGAAATAGGTATGATCGTGTTGACTGGTATGCTTGCGATCGTTCTCGCAATCAGTGTAGCGAAAAGGAGACGAGAGTAAGAACCGAGAGAATAAGGTTCTTTGGATACTATCAGTTTTCACGCTATGCCCGGGATGATATTATTTATCACATCCTGGGCATCCCAATTGGGACCCGTATGTTGAGACTTCGGTATGTTGACTTGGACTGCGATGGACATATTTACCTATCAGATCTGATGGGATTAGCAGATAACTATAATAATCATTACTAAAATATATTTTAGGAGGTATAAATAAATGATAAAGAACATACTCATTGGAACGATCTTGGTTCTGGTGATGATAGCATCCGCAGGAGCAACGGAAGTCAGAGTAGATCCAGCATCACAACCGGTAGCAGCAGGAGATCCATTTCATGTGGATCTCGTAGTAGTGGACGTATATGACCTGAAAGGGACTGCAGCGACCTTGAACTTCGATCCCGGTGCGATGCAGGTAATAGGCATTACAGAAGGTGCTTTCCTGAAGACTGGCGGAACTACCGTGCCACTTTTCGACTGGGATAATACGACAGGAACCGCAACGTTCGCTAGTACGCTTGGCTTTTATAGCCCGTGGACAACAGTTAGTGGCAGTGGGACTCTTGCAACCATACAGTTCAGCACATACCCGGATGCACCAGCAGATAGATATGACCTGAATCTAACTGGTGTGGAGCTCAGGAATGCGAGCAATAAGTTAATACCAACAAATATATCTAACGGCACGGTTACAATCCTAAATGATGCATACCAGCGCGGCGACCTCAACCACGACAACGAGATCACTCCGGCAGACGCTGTTATCGCACTTCGAATCACAGCCGGCAGCCATCCATTCGATGATGCAGCGGATGTAAGCGGTGACGGGTGGGTCACTGCACTCGATGCGCTCATGATCCTGCAGGCGGCGGTCGGTGCAATCAAGTTATAGTTATTTATGCGATCAGGTCAATTAAGATTGAGATAGAATGAAAAGGAAGTGAAATGAGAGATGAAAGCATGTCCAATAGGGATAGTAGTGTTTTTAAGCCTGATATTCGCGGTATCTGCAATTGATGCCGCAACCGTGAAAGTCGATCCGGCATCACAAACAGTAGCAGCAGGAGATGTATTCTATGTGAATGTCACAGTGAAAGATGTAGTTG
>JAYEGV010000245.1:0-4200 GCA_034659235.1 Methanobacteriota archaeon | reverse complement strand
CACAGATTAATCCATCCCAAAAGAATATATAGCATCATCGCAACGTGAAATCCATGCTCCCGATACTCACGCAATCGCTTCTGGATGCGCCAATCATCCGCAGGGGCGAATACCACTACTTCATCCATCCGATAACGGATGGCGTACCGGAACTGAAGCCAGAACTGCTCTCGGAGGTTGCAGATCGTATCATCGAACTGGTTGATACCGATGTGGATAAGATCGTGACCATCGAGGCGATGGGGATTCCGGTTGGAACCGTGCTTTCCATGAAAACAGGTATTCCGCTTGTGATCATCCGGAAAAAGCAGTACAAGCTTCCAAATGAGATTGCTGTGCATCAACATACAGGATATTCAAAAGGAGAACTGTATATCAATGGAATCGACAAAGGAGATCGTGTACTGGTCGTGGATGATGTGATCAGCACCGGAGGCACGATGAAAGCAGTTATTTGGGCGCTCGAACTCGCTGGCGCTGAGATTTGTGATATCGTCACGGTCATTGAGCGCGGCGAAGGTGCATCAGACCTGCATGCCGCCGGACATGATGTGAAGACACTGGTTTCAGTGGATGTGGATGCAGAGGGCGTGGTAATCAAATCGGTTCTGTGATGAACGGAGATGCGGTTCTCGTCTCTGACATCACCACCTATCTGAGATGCCCGCGTCTGGTGTACTTTCGTAATGTATATCGTAATGAGCAGAAAAATATAAATATAAAATATCTGTCCCACCTCATTCTAAAGGAACTTGCGCTCACATACCATCACGCTCTCGCCAGTTGCGATGTGGCAGAAACACTGCATATCGAACTTGATCGCATCACAGACGAGCTTCCGGTACTGTATCGTGCCGAACTCTGCGGTGTGAATCGTTCCATGATACTGGACGCTGCAGGTAGTATCGATATCGATGCGATTGGATCACGCATCGCCGATTCTATCCGGAGAACCGGAAAAAAAGAACTTCTCATGAAGATAACTCCGTGTGCAGTCGAATATGCCATGTATTCGGGTGCGCTTGGGATCGCCGGATCGCCTGACAAACTGGTAAGGGTGGATGGTTGCGTGCTGCCATACATCATCAAGACCGGTAATGTTCCGGATTACGAAGTGTGGAGACCGGATCGATTGCAGATCACCGCTTATGCGATGCTGGTGGAGGAGACGTTCGGAAAAGTTGTGGAATACGCAATTGTTGAGTATACAAGGTTCTTTGATATACGGGAGGTTGCTATCAGGCATAGGGATAGGCGCAGGGTTCTGGAGTTGCGAAACCGAATCCGGATGATCACGGACGGCAGGATGCCGGATCGTCCGCGGGATGCGCCATGTGATCTCTGCGTATATGCGGGGGATTGTATCACGCAGCGATCGCTTGCATCGAAGTTCTTTTAGTTCTGTTCAGATAGTTCCCTCATCAATTTCGCTATCTCTCGTAATCCTTCATCCTCAAGACCGTGTTCTTCTGCTTTTTCGATCAGTTCATATACCTCTGCAAATCTCCTCTTTGCGAGCGTGATCCTTCCCAGATATAGGTATGCCCTCAAATTATCTGGCTGGATGCGGAGAAGTTCCCTGAACTCCTGTTCCGCGCTTTCGTCCTCTTCCTCGTACAGCAGCCGTGCAAGATTCTCTCTTGCAAGCGCATAGTCTGGATCGAGGCTCAGCGCTATTCTATATTCGCGTTCAGCGTCCTGTTTCTGATCAATATCCTGCAGCAGACCGCCAAGGTTGTTATGTGCTATGGGACTGCTCGGATCGAGTTCGATGCTGATCGTGTATTCGTCTTTTGCTTCAGCAGGTTTTCCTTGCAGACAATACACTATGCCAAGAAGCGTATGCAGATAAGCATCGTTGGGTGTCTGTTGTATCAGTTGCATCAATTCACGAGCCGATTCATCATACTTACCCATGTTCTTGAGTACTATCGCAAGGCTCTGCCGCACGTGTGTATTCTCCGGATGTTCATTAAGAACGTGGCGGTACTCTGCCTCTGCCTTTACATATTCCTCGCGTTTGCTCTGCAGGTCTGCAAGATTGACTCTGGCGTGGACGTATTTGGGATCGAGAAAGATTGCACGTTTGTAATGTTTCTCTGCCACATCCGGGTATCCGAATTCCTCCATGATCACAGCATAGTTGTTATGAATGACAGCGTTCTTTGGATCGATTCGAATCGCTTCTTCAAGAGCGTCCTTTGCTTCATCCAATCTACCCTGTTGATGCAATAAATCTCCAAGATTTGAGTGGAACTGTGAAACGAACGGATTTAAAAAGATAGCACGGTTATATTCCTGTTCTGCTACATCGAGTTTCCCACGTTCGTGCGCGGCAATCCCTCGTCTGAAATGCTCATAAGGATCGTCACCGAACAGGTTTAGGATACCAGACATTCTACGACGTCTCTTCCGAGTCGCCACCCAGCAGCGAATCTATAGATGATGAACCATACTCTGCGACCACTGCGTTGACCTGAATGATATCTCCTGCTATCTCGTTTCCTCGAATCGTCCGCCTCTTTCTGATGCCGCTTTCTGCTGGATGAAATCCACGCCCTCCTGTTACCAGGAGTTTTCTTCGTTTCGATCCCGGAAGCGTGCCTCGCATCGGAAATCCGCTCTTGTCTGATCCGCCTGTAACTTTCAGTGTATATCCTGTGAGCCCAAGCGCACTTCCATCGATCTCGCTGCCGATGGTTTTTCCTATGAATGCGTTTGCAGACGCGCCAGATACCTCTATCTGATGTGCTTTTCCTGTTTTTGCATCCGAAACAACAACTCTAAAATCTGCCATGTTTTTTTGCTCCTTTACTGTTCATTCGTCCAAGAGGGTTATATAGATTGCTGCAATGGTATGATCATGAACGTCAATTGCGACCTGCACATTCATTCAAAATACTCGATGGCGACGTCCGGCAAGATGGATCTGCCAACAATTGCACGGGAAGCTGCAAAAAAAGGAGTAGATCTTGTAGGGACTGGAGATTGTCTGCATCCCGCATGGCTGGACTCAATCAAAAAATTACCGGAATCCAACGGCATATTTTTACTGAACAATACATCTTTTGTGCTCACAACAGAGATAGAGGATTCTCGCAGGGTTCATCATCTGCTTATCATCCCGTCCATATCTAAAGCAGAGGAATTGCATGAGCGATTCATGTGCCATTCGCGCGATATCAACACCAACGGACGTCCCACTGTGCACATGAATGGTGCAGAGATTGCTGAATATGCAAGGGATGCGGATGCATTGATCGGACCGTGTCACGCGTTCACGCCATGGACTGCCATGTACGCGTACCATGATTCACTTTCTGACTGCTATTCTGACCTTTCGGAATATATATCGTTCGTTGAACTGGGACTCAGTGCAGATACGTCTTATGCTGACCGGATTTCCGAATTACACAGGCTAACCTTCCTCACAAACTCGGATGCACACTCGCCATGGCCCAATAAACTTGCCAGAGAGTTCAATCGATTCGAGATGCCAGAGATCACATTCGACAATCTGAAAAGATCGATTCTCAGGAAGAACGGATGCAAAGCCATATTGAATGTGGGAATGTTTCCTGAGGAGGGGAAATACAATGAATCCGCATGCATACGATGTTTCAAGCATTATACATTACAGGAATGTCTGACTAAGAAATGGAGATGCTCATGCGGCGGAAAGATCAAGAAGGGCGTGCGCGACCGGGTAGCCGAACTCGCCGATCTACCTGCGCCAGAGCATCCGGGCTACCGACCACCATACCTTCATCTGATACCGCTTGCCGAGATCATCGCAATGGCGCTTGGTCATTCGAGCCCGTACACCAAAGCGGTGCAGGCAGCATGGAATACGCTCATCAAAGAATCAGGAAGCGAGATTGCAACACTGGTGGATGCTGATATCTCTGATTTTGATGCGGATCCAAGAATCACAGATGCTATTCTGGCATTCAGGGATGGGGAGGTGATCATCCACCCTGGCGGAGGTGGTAGATACGGAACGATCGAACTGCCTCATGGTGATGCCATAAAATCAGATGATAATGTTGATCCGGTTGAGAAAGGATCTGCCCAGCGAACGCTCTTTGATTTCACGCGTGAGGATCCGATGTGATTGATTCAATGGTAACAACTCACGTTTTAGAAAATTTCCTACATTTTTTAAACTTCTCCCACAAAGAAGCATACTTCAATTCGACT
>JAYEGV010000244.1:12074-20040 GCA_034659235.1 Methanobacteriota archaeon | reverse complement strand
TTTGTATCCTTCTTGCTGCCGGTCACATAAGCGATCTCGCTGGTATCAAGATTCATCCGCGCTGCGAGATGTACCGCATAATCATGATCTGCGAACAACATCCTGATGAAAGGAAGGAAGTTCAAACGTGCATATCTCTGGGAGACCTGGCACAGCGTGCTGATTTTTTCTGATATCGCATCCCTTATCTGACGGCTCGTTTTGGTGCGTCCGAGCCTGCGCCATCTTGATGGCGGCATGAACCGCGCTCCCGGATACTCATGGGACTTCGAGACCGCAACACCTGACGACATCATCGCGCCTGCGTACCGCCACATCCGGAAGGTCTGGCGCCGCTGTACCCTACCAAGAAAGATATCGGCGCGTGAAAGTGCAAGCATTGCATACGTCAGATCCCTGCCGCGGTACTGATTGGGTAGATTCTCATCGATCCACTGGATGAGATTGTCAGGGGTCTCATCGATGCTGTATGTTGCGGTCAATGCCTCTTTGATATCTTTTCCTTTGAATATCTTTTTTAATGCCGTAAATATCGTATCTCTTGGATCCCGTGCAGATACAACTACATCTTCGCTATGCAGTTCGCTTTTCCCCTGTGCTACTGCCTGCAGGTCATTGATCGCACTTCTGATGTCGCCGTGCGCACTCTCTGCAATTCTCTGAAGAGCCTCTGCTTCACACGCGATTCCCTCATCATGGCATATCGCATTTAGTACAGGTATTATCGATCTGCTCTGCAGTGAACGAAAGGCTATGGGAACGCACAGATCCTTGATGCTCTGTGAAATTCCATATAAGTCGTTTGCTGTCAAAAGAATTGGCTGTGATGTGTTTTTAATAATTTTAACAAGTGCCTGCGCTCCTCCCCTGTCAGCAGTACCATGAATATTATCTGCCTCATCGAGCACGATCAAACGGATACTGCCGTCTATGGATGCCGTTTTCGATGCGGATCCGGCAACCTTCCGGATCACACCTGCAGTCCGCTGATCGCTCGCATTGAGTTCGATAATTTCCCAGTCAAAGTCGTGTGCGAGCGCATGAGCGGCTGTTGTTTTACCAATGCCTGGCTTGCCGTACAGGATTGCTGCCCTCTGATCCGGTATTTTGTGCTGCCACTCTTTAGCCCATGCACAGAGGTCGCGCACTGGTTTGTTGTTGCCCACAATCGCAGAGAGCGTTTCAGGTCTGTACTTCTCAGACCACTCGATATTCGCACCTGATGTCATTGATATTCATATACTCGTAATCGGCATAATCAAAAGGATATTGGTTGGAGTATGATCACATTTCCCCTGCCTTTCTTCACCTTTTTAACCAATCCCCGATCCTCGAGATCGGTTATCATCAAACTCACCTTTGCCTCCGAACAATTTAGTCGCGCTCGCAGGTCTTTCTGAGTGATCCTTCCACCGCCATCTCTGATGATCGACAGCACCTCCTGCAGATCAGAAGGGATCTCGGATCTCTCGAATTCCGGCTCTAACGGTTCAGGTTCATATTCAGCATCTTCCTCTTTGCTTTTATTCCTTTTCCATAACAATGCAGCGTATCCTATGAAAAGGATAGTAAGAACAGCGATCGCAAACGGTAATATCATGGATTCCTTTTCACCGGATTTTCCATAAGATTCTTCGTAATCAAACAGATCCTCACTGAAATTTATATCCTCGTACAGGAACTCCTCTTCAATCGGCGGGAACATTAAGAGATCAAGCACAAAATCACCGTCTTCAACGATTGTGATATTTTCTTCAGCACAATATTCGAGTATATTGTTCCGGTAATACTCAGCACGGATGATATACGCCCCGGGTGGCAGATCGAAGGAGTAACTGCCAGAAGGCGCCACCATAAACTGTGGTGGCGTGGAATTTACCTCAACGATCGTGTTTTCGAGTGTATCGAACGTTGACCACTTGTATGTGGTTCCATGCACCACAGCGCAGGATGCCTGTGATGCACAAACCACGAACGCCGTTGTGGATAACCACAAGATTACACAGATTTCCACGAGATTTTTCTGTGTTAATCTCGTGTAATCTCGTGGTTTTATACCAAACATGTTATTGGGTATGTTAGAATAAGCATCAGAACGTGTTCAGTTTCCCCTGCGTGACCAGTCTGGTGATATCGGTGATATTCTCGAGCGATTGATCGATGATTACCTCAACCTCTGTGTGTATGATGTTCATATCTGCCCCCTCTGCCGGAACGATCTGGGCGTTCGCAACAAGCGGATGGTCGATTGGCTTACCGATCTCGGATAGAATGCGGACATAGATCTCCTCGATCCCATCAACCGTTTCAGATGCTTCTGACGCAATTTTATTAGAAAGCAGGTTGTATATCTTTCCAACGTGATTGATCGGGTTCTTTCCGCTCGTAGCCTCCATGCTCATCGGTCTGTACGGCGTAATCAAGCCGTTGCACCGGTTGCCGCGTCCAACCGACCCATCATCACCCATCTCTGCTGATGTTCCTGTCACTGTTAGAAAGACTGATTCATTTTCGAGATCGTCTGCGGTATTGATCAGCACATCGACCTCACGATCCGTATATGTGCAGGATAAATTCCTGATATGCTCGCGCAGTTCCTGGGTTATACTGATATAGTGATCGATGTCATCGACATGACGCCCGACCATGGCGCAGGCAACGACCAGCGTGATCTTATCCTTCTCGCGCAGTCCCATGACCTTGGTATCCTCCCCGATTGCAGGGATCTTCCTTCGAAGATTCATCAGTTCCCGTTCGGTCTGATATACGATCTGTTCGGTCTCTGAAAGCGGTGCAAACCCAACGCCAAATGATGTATCGTTCGAACCCGGCATCGTTCGATGGAAGACGTCTCTCAGATCGGATGATCCCTCCCCGAGTTTGCAATCGACTATCACATCGCTATTTACATCCAGATTCAGAATGGTTTCTTCAAGATATTTTCGTGCTGCCCGCAGTGCAGTGGTATCGGTCGGGATATGTACGCCTTCAAATTCCTTTGTGGCTCTGCCGACCAGTAATATATAAATTGGTGAGATTACCTGCCCACCTCCGAACTGCGGATACGATCTACCAGCCACAATCTGTGTCTCATCGGTATTATGATGCAACACTGCTCCGCAGCGATCGATATATTCCCTGCAAAGCGCGCTGCTGACTGCTTCTGCTAACCCATCTGCGATGCTGTCCGGATGTCCGATACCTTTCCGCTCGACCAGTTCGATCTGCTGCTTCTCAACAGGCGTCTGTCTGATCGATTCCACCTTGATATTTCGTGTCATTGGAAATACCTCTTAAGTACTACCTCTATGATACTCCATCTATCCTGATAATAAGATGTTGGTTCTGAAAATTCGGCGTTGTTCAGTCTATTGCTGCCTGCGTTCAATGCCTGCCAGAAGGATCCCTGCTGCGATCAACAGTCTCGGATCAATTGACATCGTATCCATTATGGTCATGGTGTACTTCAGTACGAACGGATTAAAATGCTGTTTGATCTCAGCGACTTCTCTATTGTTTACCAGGATTGTATACGTTTGTGGGATCAGGTTGATAAACCTGCTTAAAAGAGCTGTTATCAGGCTGGTTTCTTTCAATATCCCTATCTCCTGACCTTCTTTAGAGATGATAACCCATTCGTCCTTGATAATGGATTTTAATCCTTTTCGCCTCAAGGCACCCACATCCTCGCCTGTAGTTACATCCTGTACATTGTATGTTGCACCAATATCAAGAATTTGAGGGGTTTTAATAGCCAAAAGCTCTTGAGTCTGACTTTCGTCCGAGTATACTCGAAAATCTTCCCTGAGTTTAAAGGCTTTCTGTTTTGAATAGAAAAGAACATCTCCGTTCCCATCATAGACATGAAAAGCCCCTCCGAATAACTTGAACACCTTCCTCCGGAATATGTACTGCCTGTGTCGAAACGCGGGGTTAATCTCCTTCATCGCAACCATTTCTACCACCTTCTTTCATGTATATCTGTCCCTACTACTTATAACTCTCCATCCACATCAGTCACCAAAACCCGCAACTATAATATATATTCATACACGTTAAGGGAAGAGCCGGTGATTGTAATGGAAGAATGGCGAGTAATCGATTTCGGAAAGATCGACATCAGATATATGATGGCGATAAACGAAGCAATTCTGAAGAATAACTGCGGTAACACCCTCTTCTTCTGGGCGCCCACCAAATCCATCATCCTCGGGTACTTCCAGAAGGCAGAGATAGAACTGAACCTTGAAGCATGTAAGGATTACACGATCGTGCGGCGCACAAGCGGCGGTGGCATCGCATTCTCAGATGATCTGGGACGCCAGATCAACTACGGTGTCGTCGGCACGATCGACGATACGCTCTTCCCGCTCGATGTCACGGATTCGTACCACCAGATATGCGGCATACTGATCGATACCTTACACGAGTACGGCTTGAATGCCGATTTCAGACCGATAAACGATGTCGTTGTCGATGGCAGGAAGATTTCAGGCAACGCACAGACCAGATGGAGCGGCAAACTTCTCCAGCACGGAACATTGCTTCTGGATTTCGATATAAAAGAGATGCTCCGCATATCCAGTATCCCGCTTGAGAAGATAAGCGATAAAAAGATCGCCTCTATCGAGGAAGGAATCACATGGGTGGACAAGGAACTCCCCCTGAAACCAGATATGGAAGAGGTTAAGGGAGTGATACGGCGCAAATTTGAGGAGCGCTTCGGTGTGAAACTAGCGGACTCAAAGCTCTGCGAGAACGAAGAAGCGATGGCGCAGGAACTCTTATCCAAATACGAATCCGATGAATGGAATTATAGGCTCTGAAAAAGAATCGTATCTACGTGCTGGATTTTTTCATCGTTATGGCTGCAACGCTTATGGGATAGCGAAGACAACAGTTCATCGAGTCCAATGGAAGACAGAAACAAACCATATATCAGAACCACATGCCCGGTCTGCTCACAGCAAGAGTCGCAGTTGCATCTTATACTGAAACAGCACGGTACCGATATGTTGGTAAAGTGCACGAACTGCGGCAGTGTGCATACCATCGTATCGAAGATAGCACGAACCATAACCACCAGAATCATTGTGAGCAAAGGAGAATATTCGACACGCTACAACATCGAACTGCCATCGGATCATGAGGTATGTGTGGGCGATGATCTGCTTGTGGATGATCCGTCTGCGGACGAGGTGCATCTGGCAGAGGTTGCTTCGATTGAATCTTATGACAAACGGGTACCAGCAGCGATTGCTTCCGATATCGATACGATCTGGGCGCGAGCGATCGATGAGGTGATCGTGAAGATCGCGATTCATGACGGTGTCAGAACCGAGTCGGATCGTTTGCAGGTCTTCGGAGATCGAGAGTTCACAGTTGGTGATATTGAGGCGGTCAGAGGAAAAAAATTTAGAATTGTAAGAATTAAAACACATAAAAGTGGATTCAAAAAATTTAAAGGCGATGTTGTGCTTGCAAAGGATATCAAACGGATATTTGCAGAGAAAGTTTGAAGATGTGGGGGTATATACCGGAATGCAGAGGGGTTGGGAGCAGGATGCTGAACCCTACTCCCTCACAATATCCCTCAGCCGATCGATACTGAACTCTTCCTCCTCGAACGGTCGCTTTCTCATCCTGTGCGGAAGTACCAGTTCTGCCGCCTCGATGATATCATCCTCGATCACCCGCTCCCTTCCCTCATAAGCAGCATTCGTTCGTGCTGTCCTGTCGATCATGATATCAGCCCGATGCCCATCCACCTTGAACTCGATACAGATCCGTGCGATGGTACGCAGATATTCATGCGGCATCGTGATTCCTGGCAGCAGGCGCTGTGCCTGCACGATCCTTGACCTGAGACGCTCCTGATCTCCTGTGTATGACTGCCTGAATGCGAGAGGGTCTTTTAAGAACTCGTTCTGTCTGGTAACGATCTCTATGCGCTGCTCGATATCAGGAATACCCTCAACCTCGACCTGTAGTGCGATCCGATCAAGGAGTTGCGGGCGCAGTTCACCCTCCTCCGGATTCATGCTTCCGACGATTATAAACTGGGCTGGATGGCTGACACTGACACCTTCCCGTTCGACCGTGTTGATACCCATTGCAGCGGCGTCCAGGAGAGCATCAACCACATAATCGTCAAGAAGATTGATCTCATCCACATACAGGATTCCTCGATTCGCCTCTGCAAGTATTCCCGGCTCAAACGACTGTAAACCATGTTTTATTGCTTTTTCGATATCAAGACTTCCGACTACCCGATCCTCGGTCGCACCAACCGGAAGGTCGATCACCCGCATCATGCGCTTTTCAATCTCAATTTCATTATTTTTCAGACGTTCTTCACATTCCCAGCAGAATTTATCCGGATTTGCGGGATCGCAGTTGAATCTGCACCATTTCACAACCTCAATCTCAGGAAGGATCTCTGTTAATCCCCTCACAGCAGTTGATTTCGCAGTGCCTTTCTGCCCGCGAATCAATACCCCGCCGATAGATGGATTGATCGCATTCAGGATCAACGCACGTTTCATAGTTTCCTGCCCAATGATTGCCGAGAATGGATAAAGCACCCTCTGGGTTTTTGTCTTCACCTTTGAGAGATCGCTCAGTTCCTTTTTCCGTGCCTCAATGATTTCAGGTGGTTTTTCTTTTATTGTTCCGGTTATGGCAGTGGCATCTGTTTTTTCCCCATTGCCACCTCCATTGCCGCCTTTGAAATTCCATATCCAATTTTTTATGGTTGTTGTCATGCAGACCTCCGATTATCGTATTATTCCGAACATCTGTACCCCGTATTGCGTGATTACGAACGTAGACATCAGAGTGAGCGATAGCAGAACCAGACCAAGGAAGAACGATGTAAATATGATCTTTATATGCGGACCGCGCCCTCTTTTGATCCAGTGGAGTTCGATCAGCGAAACGCTCATTGTTACAAGAAAAACGATTGCGGATAGTAACAGAAGGATCGATGATACAAGGACGTAAGTGATCTCCTCGGTGTATGCCTCTGCGTACAGCAGTTCTAAAAGCCAGTCCTTGCCATTGGTCTCGTACGCGGTGGTGATGATCATCATCATATAGGTGATCTCGGCAAGAGCGATCAGCGCAGAGCAAACCCCAACAGTACTCAGCGTGAACATCGAACCAATATCAGGTATGTGAAGATCGACTTCCCATTCATCCATCCAATAGTCCTCAGATATTCTTATGCGGCGCTCATATATAAGATTATTCAGGGAATGTTAAGCAACCTGTGCAGTTGCGGAATCATACGGACAAAAGAGAGATGTGAGCCTGCAAAATCCATCAGATCAAGCAACTGCCGTACATCAACATTTACCGGAGTAACAGGCTGTAAAACCAGTGGAATAGAATCATCGATGGATTTTATACCAAAAATAGCATTTCCAATACTTTTTTCTGTTGTTTCCGGAAGAACAATAATTTTAACAAAGGTTTCAACGCCTCTTGAATGAAAAATCTCAATTGTCTGTAATTCAGCATCCAGAAGACTATCATAATCATCAGTTGACCGATGCTCCGGAAGTTTGATGTCGCATGCAGCGATCTCGATCTGATCTGCTACGTCCTTTGCATATTCCGGAAAGCCAGCGTTCGTCTCCAGATATAATTTTGAGATGTCTTCGGCGAGCTCTTTGATAAAATCGATGTGCAGCAGCGGCTCTCCTCCGGTTAAACTGACGCTTCTGGTGGAAGGCGTCCATAAGCAATTGATAGCATCGATTGCTGTATTTATATCCAGGGGATTGTTGATATATCTGCCATCAATCCTGCATCTTTTGACTGCAAATCGCGCCTCCTTAGTATCGCAGTATTCGCACGACAACTGGCATCCGCAGAACCTGACAAAGACTTGTCTGATACCGGCATAGATTCCTTCTCCCTGAATGGAGTTGAATATCTCATAGATGTTTGCGTTCATGTTCAG
>JAYEGV010000244.1:6296-11974 GCA_034659235.1 Methanobacteriota archaeon | reverse complement strand
CTCCCACGCGGCTGGCAGATTCTCGGTACCATAATCCTCGTCAGCATCCCGAACGCGCTAAAGCACCGGGCAAACGCTATCGGAGATGCGCTCCTTGCGATGTATCCGAGATGCGACACAGTGCTCTGGAACAAGGGTATCGCAGGAACGTTTCGCGAACCTGTCTGCGAGGTGATATCAGGAAAACACGAAACAGAGACCATTCATAAGGAGAATGGCTGCTACTTCAAACTCGATGCAGCAAGGATCATGTTTTCGCAGGGGAATCTTGCAGAAAGAATACGGATGAGTAAAATTTGCAAAGATCAGGTTGTTCTGGATATGTTTGCTGGAATTGGTTATTTTTCAATCCAGATTGCCGTTCATTCGCATCCGAAAAAGGTTATTGCAATCGAACTCAATCCAGCAGCATACCACTATCTGAAAGAAAATATCAGAATCAACCGGGTGGAAGATGTCATTTTCCCAATAACAGGGGATTGTACAACCGAATCACCGGAAAACACAGCAGATCGGGTGGTCATGGGTTATCTCGATGCATCATACGAGCAGATCATATCAGGACTTCTTGCAACAAGATCAGGAGGAATACTGCATTATCACGAGGCGACACCGACGCAACTGGCATACCAGCGACCGATTCAGCGGATTAAGGAAGCGGCGCAGGAATGCGGGCGCGGTGTGCGCATAATCGAGTGTCGCACTATCAAGAAATATGCGCCAGGGGTTGTGCATGTGGTGGTGGACGCGAGGATCACATAGTCTGTTTCATATACCGCCTGACCAGGTGCAGCATGTCAGCGCTCTCCGGAATCGCTCTCTCGAGTTGTTCGATCATACTCAGAATAACAGGCAACTGCAATCGATCCTGCAGATCGTGCAGGTATGCAGCAGCCGGTTTTCCGTGAATCGTATGGAATCGCACGATCTCGTCAGATGATGCGGGCTTGACAGGATCATCGATATGCGGGGGCTTATCGATCGTGTATATACCCCCATCACCGGATAATTTTCCAAGCCCATATATAATGCAGTAGCTGTTCTTGTAATCCTCGATGTATGGCTGATATTTGATCTTTTTATCCTGTGATAAATAGCCGAGCATATCCTCTCTCACCGAATGCGTGACCCCGGTGATGACGCCGATTACTGTGGCATCTGCTGTCGATATGGAGACGAACTGCCCGATAAACCCGGAATTTTCGTCGGCGAGCCTGACGAGATAGGTGTCAGCAGAGGTTACCTGGATGATCTCTCCCAATCGCATGGAATGTTAGTGGTTCTGGATGTGTATTAAATTTGAGCGATGCATGAGGAAAACCATTAATGCAGATGAACCCGAAACCAGAGACAGGTGATTTACATGGAGTACAATCCAGTATCAGGCTCGGTCTTATGCAACGCGTTAGAAGACAAAGACTGCAATCATGGCGCGCACAACACCAGATAAGTTGACATCTCATGAGAGTGCAAATTTTTAGATGTAGGGATTTTAAAATGAAATACAGGTGTTTGATATGGAGATCAGAGAAAAAGAGATGAGGAGGAGGGCAAGGACTGTAGGTCGCTTGATGCCGATAGAAATCTATAGAGGGATACAAAATCTGACAGAAGGCGAATTAGAGACGCTTCTTTTGCTCTTGCATTCCGAATTGACCGAGGAAATATTGGTTCGGAGGGAAGAATCAAAGATTTATTTAACAGAAGGAGGCTTACTCTCAGAAGAGGATATGTTCAAAGACGATCATGTTTGAACTGAAATTTCATCCTGCGGTGAAAAGAGACCTTAAAAAGATTGGAAAATCTGTCGCATGGGAAATCAAGAATGAACATTTCATAAATATTAAGGAAAATCCATCCGCAGCAGAAAATCTGGCTCTCTGGTATCTTCCGTGACAGTGAACCCGAGCTCTATCAGATTAACCATCTATTCAGCCATTCGATATCGGTTTTGCAGAGTTCTTCCGGTCAGTTGAAAATATAATGAACCGCTGATAAACGCAGATGAACGCAGATTTGTTAACCGGATATCTGCATTTATCTGCGTGCATCTGCGGTTAATAGAACTAAAAGAATCTATAGTAACCAGAAAGTAATAAAATCACTAATATCGAGGGATATTCCTTATTTACTTGATTTGTCGTGGAGATCGATTTCACGGGAATTACCAAAGAGCCGAAAATCTTTCGCATATATTCAAAGGATTGAAATCATATCATTTCAAGACAGGAACTGTCGAATACAGAATTATTTACGAGATTTATGAGCGTGAGAATATCGTTGTTGTACTTTTGATCGGAAAAAGAGAGAATTTATATTCCAAATTGAAGAGACGGATTGGGTGAAAATGCGGCATTGAGTTTAGAGCGAATATAAACACAAGTTCGATATGCCAAAACCTGCCCCAAAACCCTTAACTCAAATAATTCCAAATCAAAGAGAGGTGATTTCCATGGAGTACAATCCAGTATCTGGCTCGGCTATATTCAACGCATTAAAAGACAAAGACTGCATCATCATGGCATGCAACACCAGAATCATTCCCGGTGTCACAAAAGGCATTTTTCGAGCGGCAAAGGATCTCGATTCTGCTATCATAATCGAACTTGCGAAATCGGAGTGCAATCTGGAGGGTGGGTATACGGGGCTCACCCCAGCAGAACTCTCGATGCGGACGTGCGCGATTGCACACGAGGTTGGTTTTGATGTCTGGGCATTACATGCGGATCATATCGGTGTTAAGAAAGGGACGGCAGAAGAACTCACCTCAGTTAAGGAACTGATCAAAGCGCAGATCAATGCCGGTTTCACCAGTTTTGCGATCGACGCCTCGCATCTCTTCAATTTCGATGGCAGAACCACCGCAGAGGAGCTTGCGCCAAACATCGATGCGACAATCGAACTTGCACGATTCATCAAATCAGAGATGGGCGATCACGAGTTCGGACTGGAGGTAGAGGTCGGCGAGATCGGGAGAACCGGCGAGTCAGGCATGGTTCTGACAACCCCTGATGAGGCAGTGACATTCATCCGGTCGCTCAATTCCGCAGGGGTGTACCCGCAGGTGCTTGCGATTGCAAACGGTAGCACACACGGAAACATCTTCGATGAAGACGGTAACCCGATCGAGCAGGTCACAATCGACATCCCACGAACAAAAGAGGTGGCAAAAGCGCTCCGGGACAACGATCTGGATGTGCGGATCGCGCAGCACGGAATTACCGGAACGCCGCGACATCTGATCGCAGAGCAGTTCCCGCATGGCGATATCGTAAAAGGGAACGTCGGCACCTTCTGGATGAATCTGGTCTGGGATGTGTTGAAGGAAGAGCAGCCGGATCTGTATCAGAGGATATGGGACTGGACGATTGCGAACTATTCTGTAGAGGGGAAGAGGGATATCGAGGTATTCGGAAAGAACGGTAAGTTTGCGATAAAAGAGTTCTTTAACGAACTTTATTCTCTGGATAATAGGGTCGTCTCTGCCATCGAGGATCAGGCGTATGAAGAGGCAGGTGAGTTCATCAGGGCGTTCAAATCCGCGGGGTCTGCGGAGATCGTGCGGGAATATATTGCATGAAATCGGTAGTGCTTCTCTCATCAGGACTGGACTCCACAGTCGCGTTCAAGCACGCGTACGACCGCTGCTCGAAAATCCTCGCGCTCACATTCGATTACGGGCAGCGGGCAGCGGCAAACGAGATCAAGCGCGCAATCCAGATCTGCCGCAAGTTCGATGTGCCGCATGAGGTGATCGAACTCCCGTGGGTCAGCCGCTTTGGCGGTGCGCTTACCAACAAAACTGCGCTGCCACTTCTTGCGGAGCATGAACTGGACAGTGATGCTGCCGCGGAGTCAGCGATGCAGGTATGGGTTCCTGCAAGGAATCTTCTCTTTCTATCGATTGCGGCAGGGTATGCAGAAGACCACAATTACGATTCTATCACGGTCGGTTTTGATGCTGAAGAGGCGAAGACGTTTCCCGACAACTCTTACGAATTCGTTGAACGGTTCAACCGGGTGCTCGAATATGGCACACTCAGCCATCCGACAATTGACGCGCCGCTCATTCATCTCAACAAGACTGAGATCGTTCGCCTCGGAATCGCAATCGATGCGCCGCTCAGGCTCTCGTGGTCGTGCTACCGGTCAGGTGATCTGCCCTGCGGGGTCTGTGAGTCGTGTCTGCGGCGTGCAAGGGCGTTTGCGGAGGCGGGATTTAGGGATCCTGGGTTGGATATGTGAATATAATATCGCGCTTGGGGACGGCAGATGGAAGTGATATGTTATGGATAAAATAAATTTACTGGAACTCCACATCATCTCGCGCAATCTCCCGTATCCGCTCAACCCCTTTAATCTCATCGATCACGCGAGCAACAGTTTCAGGCACCAGATGCTCCCACGCCTCACCAGACAACATCTTTTCCCGGATAGCAGTTCCGGAGTAGATCTCTCGCTGATACATGGGAGAACGTTCAACCCTGATTCCTGCCTCCTCGAATAATCTGAAAACAAGCGGATTGCTCGTGTACACAACATCGAAATGCGGTGCCATCGATACCACATGCGATACCCAGACCGCATTTCGCTGTATATCCTCAATCGGAATCACATAATAATCTATGTTTAACTTTTTTAGCGAACGTGAGACCATGATCACACGTTCGCCCGCAGTAAACGGGTTCTCAGGTTCATGGCTACGCTGTGCGCTGCCTATCCCGATTATGATCTCATCAACCTGATCGGCGATGCTGGTAAGGACGGTATGATGACCTAAGTGGTATGGCTGAAAGCGCCCGATGTAAAAGGCACGGCTAATGCGCCTCTCCTTCCTTTGGCGCATTGTTCTTATGCTTCTGGTCTGCGAGTTTCTTGATCAAAAACATTCCAGGCTTCGGGTCATCCACGTACTCGATACCCTTCACCTTGTTCAGATACTTCTCTCCGATCTCATTTCTGACGATGATCGAGTTCCAGCCATCAGGCGCGCCTACTGACCCAATCGAGATGTCTGCGTAGTATGAGGTGTAGTCGAGGCAGTGGTGGCATGCATTTCGTGCGAGTGGAGCGACTTCTTTTATTGCGACGCTGTGCGGTTCAGGTTCCTCACCATTGTCACCGTTCTTGGTGTACGCCCAGAACTTCCCTCCTCCGAAGTCCATCTTCACGACCTTCTTCACATCAAGTCCCATGATGTTCGGGATGATGTTACCACAGAGCGCCTCATCGGTGAAGCTCTCCATGCAGAGGATTCCTATTACAAGCACAATCCTGTCGGTCATGTTATCGCGCATCAACATCGCTGCATGTGCCTGACATGGGACTCCGACGACCGCGATCTTGTTGTACTTCTTCATAGCCTCCTTTAGCTGCGCAAGCACAGGTGCTGAGGTGTACTTTGTACCCTTGGATAGATCGACATCCGATGCCTTCGTCAGGATGAATGGTTCGATGCCCCAGTTCTCATCCCGCTTTATACCGACAGCACAGTCGATTTCGCCCTGCTCAAATAGGGATTTTAGTATCGCGGATACGACAGCTCCGTCCTGCCCCGATAATTCGCTCTTTCCTCCTCTGAAACTTCTCACATTGTCGAACTCATCCTCAGGGAATCCGTCAACGACCGGACAGATTCTTGAACAGGTCAGACAGTCCTCACAGACCTCACAGGCTGC
>JAYEGV010000244.1:4099-6196 GCA_034659235.1 Methanobacteriota archaeon | reverse complement strand
TCTACAATCTTTGGCGGCAAATCACTTTCCTCCGATGATCTCCTTTCCGATCAACTTGATTGCCTTCTCCTTGTCAGGACCGATCGGCGATCCAGCCACCACCTGGGTTACGCCCATCTTGGTGAGTTCGTCGATTCTTGCCTGGCAGTCGGCAGGTGTTCCGTAGATTGAGAATGCGTCCATCATCTCAGTAGTAACAGCACCCATCACTGTTCCGAAGTCGCCTTTGGCGATTGCTCCGCCGATCACGCCAGTCACGCCTGGATCGATGCCGTGCCGCTCCAGCACAGCGGGTGGTGATCCTGCAACGATGAATGCGACAACGATCTTTGCAGCATTCAGTGCCTTATCAGGTTTCTTATCGATGGAGAAGCATGCATAAGCAGTCACATCAAAGTCCTTCATGCTCTTTCCAGCGGATTCCACGCCCTTCTTGATTGCTTTTATAGCAACCTCAAAGTCCTTTGGATGAGATGCGTTTATGAGCGCACCATCAGCGATCTGTCCTGCAAGCTCAAGCATCTTTGGTCCCTGTGCACCGAGGTAGATCGGGATATCTCCTGCAGAGAACGCCATCGATGCTCCGGCAAGCGATACCTGCTCACCCTTCTGCTCAACCTTCTTTCCACTGAATAGTGCATGCAGTGCCGAAACGGTCTCTCTGGTGGTTGTGAGGGGCTTCACCCACTCGATGCCCATCGCATCGAATGTTGCCTTGTCACCAGGACCGAGTCCAAGGATTGCACGTCCGCCAGATATCTCGTTTACCGCAGCAATACTGGATGCCGTAATCGCCACGTTTCTCGTGTAGGGGTTTGTGACACCGCTTCCGAGTTTGATGGAGTTGGTGTTTGCTGCCAGCATCGCAAGCGTGGTATACACATCCCGGTTGTTGTAATGGTCTGTGATCCACACATTATCGAACCCGTTCTGCTCAGCTAACTTGGTGTAGTATGCTAATTTCAGAACAGGGTCGCTTGGTACAAATTCGATTCCGTACATATTTCGTCCTCCTAATAATATAGGGTTGCGTTTGATTGATGATGTAATGATTTAAAACCTTATTGGTGTTATCGCATCTAACCCAAGTTCTTTTAGTTTCCAGTCAGCAGGCACACCATCCGGATCCCAACCACGAAAGCGGTAATATTCGCTCAGCGCATCTTCAAATTCGCTTCGATCGATGCCATCCTTGCCAAAGAATCGATCTGGCAGCGTATCGTCTGCGCGTGAGAATCCTGCGCGCAGATTGAAGATGCGCTCAAGATTCCATACCCGCTCGCCTGTGCGCAGCAGATCCTCTGATGTGTACTCAAGTCCGGTGACAGCACTCAGGATATCCGAATACTCCTCTGCTGATAAGGCAAAGGACGAAAAGCGGCACATCGTGAGTGAGTCCATCACAGATGAGAGATTCTGAAAGATGGAGAGCAGTCCTGGCTTGCCAATGAACGTATGTCGATCGATTAACTTCGGCTTACCGATGATCTCTGGCGCAATCATGTATGCGCGCGTATGACATGCGCCGCGATTCGATGTTGCATAAGCAAGCGCCTGCCCGAGTGCACCTCGCGGATCGTAACCTGGTATTTCCAGTCCTTTCGAATGCATGCTCGTGTGTCCCGCGTTGTTCATGTCTGCATACACCCTCGATCCCATGCCCAGCGCATCTCCAACCCCTTCCTTCTCCCCGATCATGGATGCCAGTTCGGATAATTCATGCGTTCTTCCGCATATCTCCTGATGACATGCGATGGTTGAACCGCATGAGATCGTGTCCATACCATAATCGTTACAGATTCGATTTGCATCCACGATTTTATCAAAAGTATCATTGTCGCAGTCAGGACCGAACATAGCTATTGTTTCGTACTCCGGAATTTCAATATTCTCTTTTGTTCTATTTTTGCACGCAACAAAGCATTTGTGACAGGAATATTTCTTCAATTCGTAATTTTCCTCGATGTATTCGCCAGACATAGACTCAACATCAAATTGAACATCTCTGAAATTCCTGGTCGGCATCAATCTGGCATGATTGATCAGATTCACAAGAGATGGGGTCCCGTAGGTTGAAAGACTCTTGATTGGCGGACT
>JAYEGV010000244.1:0-3999 GCA_034659235.1 Methanobacteriota archaeon | reverse complement strand
CGCCAGACATAGACTCAACATCAAATTGAACATCTCTGAAATTCCTGGTCGGCATCAATCTGGCATGATTGATCAGATTCACAAGAGATGGGGTCCCGTAGGTTGAAAGACTCTTGATTGGCGGACTCGCGCGCAGCAGCCGTAAAATCTTTTTACTGGCGTCTTCAAAGCCTTTTTCATCTGCAATGCACGGTTCGCTTGTTCCACGCACCACGATTGCCTTCAGTCTCTTATATCCCATCACAGCGCCGATGCCGCCACGTCCGCATGCATGGGTGTAATCGTTCATGATGTTAGCAAACAAGACGCATTTTTCTCCTGCGCGCCCGATACATGCCACTCTTGTTCTGCTACCATGCATATCGGTAAGTGTCTTTGTGGTCTCGCGTACATTCATTCCCCACAGATTCGCTGCATCGTTGATGCGCAGATCATGATCATCGATGCTGATGTACACCGGAGTCTCGGATTGTCCGTTTATGATTACAGCATCGAATCCGGCGCGTTTCAGTTCGCTTCCGAAGAAGCCTCCGCCGCTCGAATCAACGATCGTTCCGGTTAGAGGTGATTTCGTGACAAAGGAATGCCGCCCTGACATCGGTGCAATGCCTGTGAGCGGACCCACCGCCAGTATGAGCGGAGCATGCAGCGCATCTGCGGCTGGGTCTGTTATGCCATATAAGATGGCTGCGCCAAACCCTCTTCCGCCAAGAAAATCTCTTGCTATGTCTTTAGAGAGTTGAATGCATCTTATTTTTTCGTGATCAAGATCAACGATTACGATATTTCCTGTCCAGCCGCATATCTTCATAGTTTCACTTCCGGAATTATACACGCAATATATTCCGTGTGGTGAGAACGATATATGTCATACCGATCACTAAAGATAATGGTGATGCAACATGACTGCAAAGAACATAATCCCGCTCTCAACTGTCGACTGGTACGGGCGCGCCGTAACCGTTGTTTTCCTGATGGGCTGCCCGTTCAGGTGCCAGTACTGCCATAACCACGCGCTCCTTGAGATGGGAAAACTCGCCTCAGAACCGGCAGATATCAAAGAGATCGAATCTGAGATTGAAAAGAACTCCCTGTTCATCAGTGCTGTTGTCTTTACGGGTGGAGAGTGTTTTCAACAGTTCGATGCGCTCATGCACCTTGCTGAATTCACACATGATCATGGCTTGCTCGTCGGGGTGCAAACGAATGGATATTACACCAATCGGATCAGGCAGATGATTGAGAAGCGTCTTGTTGATCAGATATGCATGGATGTGAAGGCACCACTCGAGCATGATGCATATCTCAGAATCTCTGGCATCGATGCTGCCGGGCGTGTTTCGGATTCATTGAAACTGTATAAATTATGCGAGAAGAGTAAAATAGACTTTGAAACAAGAACCACGGTCTTTCCTGATTTTATCGGATCGCCGCAGGAGATACGATCGATTGCCACGTCGATCAGAGATCTGGCAGGAGATGTACGGTACATCATCCAGCAGGGCATGCCAGAGCACGCATGGGTGAACATATCAGAGAGGGCATACAGCCGCGATGAACTGATATCGCTTGCAAGAAATGCAAGCCCTATCCTATCGGATATCAGAATCAGAACAAAGGAATCCGGTGAGGAGCGCATAAATACCAATCATCGAAAACATTATTAATATAGCACTATACTTTAGTTTCTATTTATATTATGTTCATAGAACCTCACTCATCACCTTATTCCTGCTGCTATTATTTTTTTATATTCTATACAGAATATTCACAAAAATCTCAGATCGATCATGTATGCGATTGCCACGATCCCTGAAAGACTCCTTGCAAAGGATAGAACGAATATATCCTGTTTGATCCATCCGAAAAGGTTATCACAACGATTAAATACGACCCTGAATTCTATCGACCTTTTAGATCATTAGATACATAAAAAATGGGTCTTGTGATAGCGATAATATGTATCTGTTTATATATATTTCATGATAACGGAACGGCATTGATCACAATTCCACAGACCGATCCCAGTAATACTTGAACAGCGCATTTCCCCATTCAATCGCAGCGCGGTCATCGCTGACGAGATCCATGCTGTAATCATACGTGCCGTCATGTCTGAAAAAACCCACTGATATACTCTTCTCGGTTACCGTGAATGCAACCCTCACGTCCTCTTCTATCACCCTGAAACCGAAGTTTGGCATAGCTCTAACATGTTCCAACAGTTCCCCGTGTCTTTCGCATATCAGTTCCAGCACAGGGCGCGTTATCGCAAGACGTACCGCAGCATCGTGCTCGATGAATGTCCTGAACATCTTAGGTAACTCCGGATGCAGGAATGGCGAGACCCCGTCGATAACCTTACATCCCTCAAGCAGTTTTATAAAATCTCTATGTATTGCAAAAAGGTCTGCCGGGGCAGCCTCTATAATATGAGATTTGCTCAGAGAACCGATATTCCTGAAAAATAAATGTGGAATCACATAAGTTTCATGATTCTTCCAGAATTGCTCCTGCGTTTTGAACATGTGCAGCGTTTCAATGAAATCGATCATCTTTGACGAGATAAGTTTTCCAAACGACGTCACGCCATAATATCTATCGTCCTTATATACCAGATCCTTGGACTTCAACTCTGCGAGCACTGGCAGGATGGTGGATGTTCGATAACCAAATTCGCTTCTCATCTCATCGACGGTCATCTTTTCTTTGTTCAAACTGATCAACAGCTTGATGCGCACACCTGAGGTTGTAAAAAACTTCAATTCTTCTTTGATCCCATTGTACGAGTCAATTTCGGGAATCATTATTGGACTCATGTATGCTATCTTTCTTAAGGGTTTCGACATAAAAAATTTTTCTTGGTTCGAGAAAATTTTCTCATGCAAAAAACAGAATCAGGCAAACATCTTGAAACATGAATCGATACCGAAGTATATCCAGACCCATATACTCATGATGACCCATTCCCCATCCACCAGTATATCTCGTGAGATCTTCCTGTGGTTATCGTTACAGAAGTACAGGATATACAGATACCCATATACCATGTTAATGGTTAGAATGGAATAATAGCCACTAAATAAATCTAAAAAAAATATTGACCACATCACAAGCATGGACTGAATGATCAATAATAGTTGTCTGGTTCTCGCTATTCCGATAACGACTGGAACCGTCTTCACATTATTCAACATGTCACCTTCTACATCCCTGACATCGAACAGAATGGTGTTGATAAAGATTTTAATGAAGAAGAAAGGGAAAACAAACCATAGCTTAACGAAATTATGCAGATAAAGTGCAGGTAGAAATGATGCACAAATTGTCCAGCTGGACGCAACGATAAAACTCTTTACAAGGAATATATCCTTCAATCTGGGAATTCCGATTGCTGAAAAGAGATGCTTACTGTAGAGAATTCCTGACATGAAAGGAACGAGCAAGATGATCGCGGCGAGTGGGCTTTCAAGCCATCCGAGAAACAATGCCACAACATAAGAAACAATAGCAAGAGTCAGCAGAAACCGCTCATTGCCCTGCACAAAGAGAGATCGTGCCGGCATATTTACCGCATCCTCCTCCTGATCGGTCAATCTGTTGAGGCTGTATACGCTGTATATCACAAAGAACATAGCGCATAGCAGGATTGGTTTCAGTGTTACCCCGAGTATGAGGAATGAAAAATAAAGCATCATCACACCAGTGAATGATGTAAAGATCGAACTCACCATCAGAAACGATATGATATCATCGATTCTTGGATAATATGGAATATACTCTCTTATGTGCTGAACGATACTCCCACCTTCCAGACGCCACTGTAGCAACTAATTGGCGTTGACCATATTTATACCTTTCTTCGGTGTGTTGTAATCATTCCGAAAAACTTGTATGATGTAACAGCTGTACGTACCCAATTCTAACCACAAGATCGGTCCCGTGATTCTATACCGAGCTGATATCGAGTGTATTTATATAAAATCTTAATCTGCTATA
>JAYEGV010000243.1:2813-4263 GCA_034659235.1 Methanobacteriota archaeon | reverse complement strand
TACTTTGATTTTGCCCATGAGAAAATGCAGATAATTTTAAAAGTCGAATTGAAGTATGCTTCTTTGTGGGAGAAGTTTAAAAAATGTAGGAAATTTTCTAAAACGTGAGTTGTTACAAACATCCTACCAACGGTCAGGATTGTGAGGTGACACGGTTGTCGCCGCTTACGTCAGCATGCGCCCGGGCGTCGCGACATCACACGAAGCGGAATCGCCGGCGGCGAGTTGGAGAGCGATGATCTTTTGAGCGACCAATGTACAACCCACATCACCCAACAGAAACCAGGACAAAGACGATAACATGACCTCAACCTGCTCTGCACCCGGAAAGATATACCTCTTCGGCGAACATGCGGTAGTCTACGGCAAGCGAGCGATCGCATCCGCAATCAACCTCCGCACAACCGTGACAGTCGTAGAATCGGACCAGACGACGATAGCATCCCCTCTCGGCACTACATGCATCGATTACGTGGTGCATCCCTACATCTCGCGGTGCATCGAATCGCTCATTGTCCCCGCGGTCTCAATTAAGATCGATTCCGAGATTCCGGTCGGCTCAGGGCTCGGATCGTCTGCCGCAGCCGTGATCGCAACGCTTGGCGCGCTCAATGCCGAGTTCGATCTCGGGATGGACAGTACCGCACTTGCAGAGGTGGGACATCGGATCGAGCGGGATGTACAGGGCGCGGCATCGCCGACCGACACCGCAGTCTCGACGATGGGCGGCACCGTTGCGATAACACCAGGGGTATCGTCGTCGAGACTGCGGCTGATCGAGTGCGGCATCGTGATCGGGGATACAGAAGAGTTTTCCTCCACAAAAGAACTCGTTGAGAACGTCAGAATCCTGCATGAACGCTATCCCGCGGTCATGGACTCGATATTTGGCACCATTAACCATCTGTCAGAGATCGGTGTGAACATGATCGAAAGACGTGATTACCAGTCAGTTGGAGAACTGATGAACATCGATCACGGGCTTCTGGATGCGATCGGTGTCGGAAGCGCGAAACTCTCAGCACTGGTGTATACCGCGAGAGACGCGGGCGCGTATGGCGCGAAGATCACAGGCGCTGGCGGCGGTGGGTGCATCGTTGCGCTTGCCAGTGATGCAGACGCTGGCGCAGTTGCATCTGCGATCAATGATGCCGGAGGGCGTGCGATCGCAACGAAGGCGAGCAGGGATGGAATTATGATCTTCGATTGAGATATCCTGGCGGATCACATCTCCTTATATCGCAGGAATGCAGCGATTCCGAGCAGCACCCCCAGAACCACCAGCAGCCAGAAGAGAACACTATCAGTTACCGTCTTTTTCCCAATCCGGGATAGGTTTTTATGGTATTACAGTTCTGGTTGATTATGCGATAGCGTGGAGAATCCGGTCGGAGAGGATCGCGCTTCTGACAGAGGTGATTGAAATGGACTGGAATATAAAACGTCTTGT
>JAYEGV010000243.1:0-2713 GCA_034659235.1 Methanobacteriota archaeon | reverse complement strand
AATCCGGGATAGGTTTTTATGGTATTACAGTTCTGGTTGATTATGCGATAGCGTGGAGAATCCGGTCGGAGAGGATCGCGCTTCTGACAGAGGTGATTGAAATGGACTGGAATATAAAACGTCTTGTGTGTGGTGTTTGCGTGGTTGTGATGCTCGGTTTTTTCGTGGGAGGCTCGTCTGCAGAGACATCATATATGGAAGAGGTTAAATTCAAAGGTGTTGTAACTGGATATCCTGATTTTGGTGGTGCAGTAGGCGCTGGAGGCGTCAATGTTCAAATCGATGAAATCCTCTACGATTCAACAGGTAATTTGACAATAGGGGGTAATGTAACTGTTAGCTGGCCCATAGTACCCATGTTCGCCGATATTAATGTTACGGTGGGGGATAAAGTGGCGGTTTATGGTGAGTACCGTGACATTGAAGAAATGCCTGTTGGTTGGTCCGGTGTTGGAGAACAATGGGTCTCACTGGGCACATCAGATCATTATCTTGAGTGGTCAGATATCAGATTTATCGGGACTGCGATCGAATACTTCGAGGATCCCGGGACCGGTGCCCGGTATGGCTGGAATGTGAGTGTGGATAAATTGATCAGCGGACCGCAGCCATGCAGCGATCGACTGAATGTTACTCTTCAAGCCGTTGCTCCACCATGGGGGAACATGGATCAAAATATCACTGAAGGGGATATGGTAGAGGTTTACGGGGATTATTGCAAGGATCCGGAGGGATGCAGTGTGAGCCTGGTTGGGTCTGATGATTATTACATCAGAAGATTGGTCCACAACAGAGACCTCAACCGCGACGGTGCCCTCACCCCAGCAGACGCCGCAATCGCGCTCCGGATTGCAGCCAGCGGCGGATGGAATGCTGATGCAGATGTCAATGGTGATCTGCAAATCACATCCCTCGATGCGCTCATGATTCTGCAGGCAGGTATAGGGCGATAACGCTATGATGAGTTGGGATAATCAGGCTGCGGAGCAAGCGTTCACTTGTTGTGAACAATAAATAAAATTTCAGGCTGCCGGTTATGCTGGGATATATCAGGATACGGAGTTTGACCATTCACCTCGATCTTTCAACTCCAGTCCTCTGGCAATATCTGCTGATCGGGCAGATGCTGCACTTCGGACTGACCGGCGTACAGATGTTCTGTCCGTGAACCACGAGCAGGTCATTAAAATCTCTCCAGTACTTCTCAGGCAGTATCCTTCTCAGCTCAAACTCGGTCTGATCCGGCGTCTTTGTCACAACAAGTCCAAGCCGGTTCGAGATTCTGTGCACATGCGTATCCACGGCGATTCCCGGTTTGTTGAACCCGAGTGTGATTACGATGTTTGCGGTCTTTCTTCCCACACCTTTGAACTTTAACAGATCATCGATATCATCAGGGACTTTTGAATTATATTGTTCTATCAGTTCTTTTGAGATTTCTCGAATCTGCACGGCTTTTCTACGGTAGAAGCCGACAGGGTAGATCGCACTCTCTATATCGGTGGCGCTCAACCGGAGCATCTCTTCGGGCGTTTTAGCCAGAGAAAATAGCCGTTCTGAAGCGGCAGATGTCACCTCATCCTTTGTTCTGAGACTCAAGATGCACGAGATCAGAACAAGGAACGGATCGCGATTCAAAGAGACTTTCGTAACCGCAGGAGCCCTATATTTCGTATACGATTCCTCTAAAATCCGGACGATCTCGTCAATTCCATTGTTCATCTCAGATCATTCCACAGAAAGCATCCGCGCCATCCGAATGTTCCCAACATCATCCCTCCGATCGTCAACCGGAGTTTCAAGTATCATTGGAAGTTTTTTGATAATATTATGGTGCAGTATAGCTCTAAATCCGTCTTCTCCAATGTAACCCATGCCGATATGCTCATGCCTGTCCAATCTGGAGTTTAAACCACCCTTCGAATCGTTCAGATGGATAAGTTTTAGCCGGTCAAAACCAATGACCTCGTCGAAGTGCGTCATCGTCGCGTCCAGCGTCTCGACAGTCCTGAGCTCGTAGCCGGCGGCGAATGCGTGGCATGTGTCGAAGCAGACCCCTACAATCTCATCTCGCGCAATTCCGTCGATGATCCGTCTTATATCTTCGAAGCTCCCGCCCATGCTGTTCTTTGTGCCTGCAGTGTTCTCAAGCAATAGCATCACGGAATCGCTGTCATCGATCACATCGATTGCCGTATTTACGGCAGATATTATACGCCCGAAGCCTTTTTCTATGCCTGTTCCAAGGTGGCTTCCGAGATGGGTTACAAGATACGGAATCTTGAGCGCACTGCAACGCATAATCTCGTTTGCGAGGGCGTCAACCGAGCGGTTATAAACATCCTTTTTCGGCGATGCCAGATTCGGCAGATACGGTACATGAGCGACAGGCGGATATATTCCTGACTTGTCTATCTTTTTTATGAACTTTTCGATCTGTTTTGTGTCGAGATCCTTGAACCGCCAACCACGCGGGTTTCTTGTGAATATCTGGAATGTGTCGCATCCGAGTTCCTGCGCCCTGTCAACGGCTCTGTCTATTGAGCCTGCAATAGATACGTGCACGCCAACTGTAACCATTGTAAGTTCAGATGGTTCGATTACTATTTTATGCTGTTGGTGACAAAAGGCAAGGTTAGCATGATCTACGAAAATGACCCTTTCACAAAGGGTCAATCGAAAACTGCCCTTCGGGATAACATTCGAGTGATGC
>JAYEGV010000242.1:0-4276 GCA_034659235.1 Methanobacteriota archaeon | reverse complement strand
CCGGATGTTCTGATCGATTTCACGATCGCGGATGCCGCGGTCAGGAATATCAAATCTGCTGTGCGCAATAATGTGAATCTCGTTGTCGGGACGACAGGGCTCGAACCATATCAAAATGAGATAAAAGAGATTATAGCAGACAATGTTTCTGCGGTGATTGCGCCGAACTTCTCTGTCGGGGTCAATCTCTTCTGGAAACTGCTCGCAGAAGCCGCTCTATATATCGGTGACTGGGATATCGAGATTGTAGAGGCTCATCACCGCCACAAGAAGGATGCACCATCAGGAACAGCGGTGCATGCGGCTGAGGTTATGCGAAAGGTTCTCGGTGAAAAGGAAATGGTGTACGGGCGTCAGGGGATATGCCCGAGAGGTGATGAGATCGGGATTCATGCGATCAGAGGTGGTGACATCGTTGGCGACCATCTCGTTCTCTTTGCAGGAGATGGCGAGCGCATCGAGATCAAACATCAGGCGCACAGCAGGCAGGCGTTTGCAGGCGGTGCGATCAGAGCAGCGCGGTGGGTGATGGATGCGCCAAAAGGATTGCACGGCATGGATGAGGTGCTCGGATTTTAGCCGTGCATCAGATGATGCCACCGATAGATTGCGACGATGAAGAACCACAGAAACGTGGTTGCGAGTAGAGTACATAAGAAACTGTCATAATCCGCACTGGTCAGCAATTGATGCACTGCAAGAAAGAAGACTGAAACCAGTAGAATAATCCATGTATTCTTCAGATAATTCTGATCGATAGATGATACGTTCATATCAGTCCGCATCACTAAATACAGCACGTTTGCAGTCAATATTATGATGCAGGCTGAAAGAGCCACATTGATTGTTTGTACATATTGTGTCAACATATCTACCCACTCCCCTCAAATGGGACCGCGGCGATTTGAACGCCGGTCGCTAGACCCCCAGTCTAGCAGGATGGTCCATGCTACCCTACGGTCCCGTTATGCAAGTTCCCGTAATCGCTGAATATCACCCATCGCCTGTTCGCTGGATGCTATCTTCTCCTTTTCGAGCAGTTCAACGATGTGGCGAAGCGGAACATTGAGCCGATATACCTTAACAGGTCTCCCCTTGCCTGTCTTCTTCTTCTCTTCCCGTTCCAAAACCCATTTGTTAGCACGCAGTACCCGCATGGCAGCGCTGACCTCTGGCTGTCTGATGCCGGCAGCGGCTTCAAGTTGTCTGGATGTCATCTCTGTTGCGCTGGAAAGACATGTAACAGTCTTCGATACGATCTTTGACAGTCCAAGACCTTGCAGCAGTTCTGCGATTTCATGTTCCTGGTCACCCATTACCTGTATCGATAATTCTTTCATAATATCCACCTGAATATAGATCGGTTCTTTTCACTTATAAAGTTTATGCATAAAATATAAAGAAGCGTATGTGATTATAATGCGAGTTCGCGTGCGTGTATCCATGATGCTCGAATCTGCGAGGATACATCCGCATCGGTGACATCGAGATGCCCGGGATACAGTACTGCCACATCAAGGGATGTTAGCAGTTCGATCGAATGCACAAGATCGGAGATATCACCTCCGAGATCGCATCTCCCGATTCCGCCGTCCGGGAATATGGTATCTCCGGAAAAGAGACTTCCTGTCCCTGATTCATAGATACAGATACTTCCTGGTGTGTGACCCGGTGTATGAATCACCTCCAGCAGAGAATCGTTCGATTCAAACGTTTCTCCTCCGTGAAGCAGTATGTCCGGAGTTATCTGCGGCGCATCTTCATCAAATAATACGGATACGGTCGCATAGTCATCACCGAGTAATCTTGCATCCTGTTCGTGGATCGCAATCAGAGCACCGGTCATGTCTGCGATCGCTGATGCGGCGCAAGTATGATCGAAGTGGCAGTGTGTGAGTATGATCAGTTCAGGATCGTACCCGGTAATATCCTTCGGATCGATTCCGGCATCGATCAGGATGGTTCCGTCGATTAAGTATGCGTTTGCATATCGTGAGAACCTCTGTACGTGCATCACATCGCCATACTCTGATAATCCTATAATCTTAATACATCCATCCCCAAATCCTTATGATCATGGAAGAGGTGATCTGGACTGAAAAATATCGCCCGAAGGGATTCGATGAGATCATCGGGCACGAACACGTTATATCCAATCTGAAACACCTGATCGAATCGAACAACCTCCCACATCTGGTATTATACGGCGCAAAAAATACAGGAAAAAGATCCACGGTGCTCGCGCTTGCCAGAAACCTCTATGGTGATTGGTGGGAGAACAATCTTGCCCAGTTCAATGCATCGAATTTCTTTGATCGCGGCAAGAGATACCTTGTGTCTGATCCAAGATTTGCGAAGCTCATCGGGACAGATGATCCAAAAAAGATACAGAAAAGTGTGATCTCCGTATTCAAACAGGTTATCAACGAATATGCAGGTATGGCTGCCCTCGATGCGGATTTTCGGATGATATTCATCGATAGTGCTGAGGCATTGAGTTCGGATGCGCAGCACGCGCTGCGGCGTATCATGGAAAAGCATTCTCAAACATGCAGATTCGTTCTATCCACGACACATCTATCCAGATTGATTCCACCGCTGCGCTCAAGGGGTTTGAATCTCTTCTTTGACCGCGCAGAGGATGAGGATGCCGCCTCGCATATCAGATACATAGCAGAGGCAGAAGATGCATCCATCACCGATGATGGGGTTCTGGCAATCGTATACTATGCGCGAGGCGATCTTGCTTATGCGATTATGACGCTCCAGATCGCATGTATGCAGCACCGCGAGATCACTGCTAACACGATCTATGAGATCGATCTGGAGCGAGTTCCGCAGGATGCCGGACAACTGCTGCACGCGTCGCTGGCAGGAGATATCAAGGATGCAAGAAAACATATCGATAACCTGTTGATGGAGGAGAGCGGCGCGGACATCGTAGAGCAGCTTCGCAGAGTTATCGAGGATAAGGGATTTGACAGCGCGCGTTCGGCAGAGCTTGCGATACTCCTTGCCGATACTGATATGAATCTGATTCACGGCAGCAATGAGCGTGTGCAACTCGAAGCATGGGCGAGTCAGATTGGAATGATCAGGGAGAAATGAGGACACAACTTCAATGCAAATCCCGTATCTGCGCGCATGATTTCAGCACAACAGTAATATATGGGATGGTGCAGACTATGATTGGTGTATTCATACACAAGAAAGAAAGGAGTTCTTGAAAATGGTGATTGGAGTTACTATGATTAATGTAGTGCCAGGGCAGGAAAAGGCAACCTACAACGAATTGTGCAGTCTCGATGGAATTAAGGAAGTATATCATGTATTCGGAGAGTACGACTTCGTGGCAGTCATCGAAGTTCAGGGATTGAGCGCGCTCAACAAACTGGTTGATCAGATCAGAGAGAACAAGAGTGTAACAGCAACCAAAACCGTGGTCGGAGCCGAGTTGTAGGGTTTGTTTTTAATGGCACTGTCTAAAAATCCAGTGATTTATCACCGCGGAGATCGCAGAGGACGCAGAGTTTTAAGACTGTTCCAATCCTCGCTGGGTTTTCTGATGTCTCTGCGTTCTCCGCGTACTCTGCGGTTAAACTTAAGGATATAGTGGTTTCACTGGAAAAATCGACAGTGTCGTTTTTAATACTACCGAGTGTTCACGAACCAGCAGTTTGGATGCTTAAACGCCCGGACCGGGATTCGAACCCGGGGCGGAGCCTCGACAGGGCTCCATGCTAGGCCTCTACACTATCCGGACAATGAAACATAGTATCCTGAACCAATCAGTTTCTATGGATTTCACTTAAACCTTTTGCACATCAGGCATACAAACATATATATTTCATCAACCACCCCAATTACAGAACTCCAAGCGAGGACTTAATCATGATCAAAGACGGACGTTTCATAATCGATGGCATGGAGAATGTGGTGATCAACATCGGCAAAATCACCACCGATGAGGAACTCGAGGAGCAGGAATGGGAGCCGATGGGTCCCACCCCAAAGCCAGGAATCCTCTCGCTTCGGAGGTGGGACCACCGCCTGCTCAAGGACTTTCCTCCGTTTTACGCGCCGATATGCGATATGTGCTGTCTCTGTACGTATGGAAAGTGCGATCTCACGGGGGGGCGCAAGGGTGCATGCGGGATCGGTATCGAAGCGCAGCAGGCACGCATGGTACTGATCGCGTGCTGCATCGGAACTGCCGCGCACGCGGGGCACGCGAATCACGTACTGCACGAACTTATCAGATGGCACGGCAGGGATC
>JAYEGV010000241.1:5828-20210 GCA_034659235.1 Methanobacteriota archaeon | reverse complement strand
ATCAAGGAACCGATGGAGAAGGATCTGCTAAAAAAACCTCCGAGAAATCCTGATGAACGGATAACCGATTCTCCGTTCTTTAAGAAGGTTGGACTGGTCTCGATACTGATGGCGATAGCAGGATTTGTGGTATACTACTACTACGGGATTGGTGCGATCGACGTGGTGGATCCCACCCTGCGTGAAATCATGATCAGACGGGCGCAGACCGCTGCATTCACAACTGTAGTGCTGTTGCACCTCTGCTATGTGATTACTGCGCGATCGATCACAGAATCGGCATTCACATTCAATCCGTTCTCGAACAGATGGCTGCTCGCAGGAATCGCGATCACCATTCTGACACAACTTGCGATCGTCTATGCTCCACCCTATATCGGGATCAACCCGCTCAGAACAGCACCCCTGCCGCTCGACTGGTGGTGGCTCATGATATTGTTTGCGCTTCCGGGATTCTTTGTAATCGAGATCGAGAAGTATCTGACGAAGCGGTTCGGGAGAAAGGGAAGTCAAGGGTACGGAATCTAAGCTAGACAATCGACCCACTGCGACCAGAACTGAACAGGGTTCTTCACAGGCACGATTCCATCATCCTGACTGAATAACTCGCTGTTATAAAATAAAAAACCCTCTTTCATCTGATGGTCAAGATTGCTCCTGACAATCTCCTTTGCAAGTTTCTTTTCACGATTTCTATTTAGAAGATGTATCAGATACGGCGTATCTCTTGGCCAGACCACGCATTCGTGATATTCACAATCGCCGTAATATATCTTCCTATCAGATTCTCTCACCGCAACCCCGAATGCCAGTCCTTCTCTTCTGACCAGTAAGTGGTCTCTGACCGTCGCAATGAACCTGCCGATCTCCTCATCCGTGAAGAGATCATCAGAAATCGAGATCGCAACCATAGCAGGAGAACCGATGGTCTCATCAACACGTCCGCCGGTTGTAACGATGTTGTTTAAGAAGTGTTCATTTACAAACATATCCCTGAAACCGGATGATGCCGTATCTAAAAGATTGGAGTATCTTTCTTCTCCTGATAATTCGGAGATCAGTTTAATTGCCCTGATCCATTGGGAATTGATCTCAGGAAGGAAATATTTTGGTTTGGTCAATTCATGAACCGTTTTTTCTCGATATTTCCGAGCCAACTCGTGTTCCCAGTCTTCAGGGATCCTGCTCGGAAGAGAGTGTGATATCCCATCGACAACGATTGTCCGCATGCTATCGATCCATGAATGATGCGGAGCAGACGAGATCAGCCCATCTGGATGCAGCACAGGAGAACCATTTGGTGCGGTCAGATCTCCATTCTCAAAGGAGATCAGCAGATCCTTTGCACACGCAAGGATCATTTTCTTCAGACCGTCGTCCATCTTTCGTTTGAGGTACTCTGCGCCAACGATCAGTGCGAGCAGCGTTGCGTCGATGCTGCCATAGTTATCCCCGAAGTTTGGTATCCGCACATGTTTATCTCTGTTGCTAAATGCGTAAATGAGAATATCTCTGATTCTATTCTCCATTCCGAGTCTGAAGAGCGTATTGATGTTCTGAAGAATCCCTTCAAAAGAGTCCCTGAACCATACCGTCCTGAACCAGAAATCTCCAGCCTCATAGCAGAGCGTGTCATCGAGATACATGCCAAACTTCATCATTCCAAGCGCTCGAAACGCTGCAGCACCGCCCAGATCAAGTGATTCCACGATATCTTTCGCATTGTTTGTCTCGTTACGTTCATCTGCTGCGCACTCTTTGAGCGCTCGCGTGCACATCGCAATCAGATCATCATCCGATCTGCCACATGCGAGTGCAAGGGAAACGGTTTTCTGATCAGCGATCCTGATCGTTCCAAGCGATACCGGATGTCTGTGTTCGCCTCTGAATAGTATATCTCCATTGACATTCTCACGATATCCTGACCCCATCTTATAGAACCAGTCGACCGGATGGTGCCATGTTCTGCATTCGCATGGCAGAGATGCCGTGATCGCTGCTCTTATATCATCTCTGGCAAAGATCAGACCGTTCTCGCATCGTTCTACCCGGTGGGATGATGGATCGGAATGATCATACATCCATCTGATATCGATCAGCGGTTCGATTTCAAGCGTGCATGATTTATCTGTTCTGATGGTGATCCTGCCCGGGTTTTCCCTGCGGCCAAGCAGATAATAATCCACGTCCAGTTTTATATCACCATCATAAGAATAAATCACCTTCCATGGATATGCAAGCACTCTTGATGGTCTCAATTCATGCCCATCGATTCCGATTGCAATCCCGTCAAGAATGTGATAATTCCTTCCATCCAATACATAACTCAATCCCTCGTAAGGATAATCCCGATTTGGAATGATCTTATCAAAGAAAGGAACAGAATAGACCGAATGCGACCATGATGCTGATGGTCGTTTCAATATGGTGTGCAGCGTCTTCGCAGGATTCACGTCCTCAACCGGCTTCAAGCCAACCCCGAATCTCTTCATGGTCATCTTTATATCACTCGAATGTCATCATGTAACGATGACCTATATATCCCTTTCGTTCGAGATTCACCAGCCCTATCGGCTGAATCGTAGATTCCCATATCAGGGAGGGGAATATTTTGATCGGGAACTGAATCGCAGCACCTTTGAGAAGATTTCAAAGAAATGTTACCATCCGGCAACCGAAATAATCTTAAATCAACTGGATGAACATAAAAACGAATTCAAGGTCGCATTCAGTGCATCAGGGGTATTTTTTGAGGAGTGTGAGGCGTATGATCCCGATCTCATAGAATTGTTCAAACAGCTCGCAGAGACAAAAAACGTTGAATTTTTGTGCCAGACCTACTACCACTCCTTATCGTCGCTTTATGAGTCTAAAGATGAGTTCATAGATCAGATAAAACTGCATCACGAAATGATCAGGGATGTTATTGGCTATGAGCCGACGTTCTTCGAGAACAGCGAACTGTTATACAATAACGAGATCGCGGGCATCGCTGAATCGCTTGGATTCAAAGGAATATTTACAGAGGGCGTTTCGAGAATGCTTGGCTGGAGATCGCCAAACTATGTGTATAAACATGGCGATATAAAAGTTCTTCTCCGTAATTATCAACTGACCGATGATATCGGATTTCGATTCTCATCGAGATGGTGGGAGGAATATCCGCTGACCGCTGATAAGTATGCCACATGGGTTGCTGCAACGCCAGGTGACTGCATCAACATATTCATGGATTATGAGACGATTGGTGAGCATCACTGGGCGGATACAGGAATATTTGAGTTTCTAAGGTACCTGCCAGAAGAGATTCTTAAGTATGAGCATCTCTCATTCCTAACGCCATCCGGGATCGTGGAGAGGTGCGATGCAGTTGGCGAGATCGATGTCGGTGTCTTTGATACGATCTCATGGGCAGACCTTGAACGCGATACCAGTTGCTGGCTTGGGAACGAGATGCAGATCGCATGTTATGAGAAACTGAAGCGTATGGAAAGAAAAGTGAAGGAAACAAATAACAGGGAGTTAATCGAGACGTGGAGGCGTCTCGGGATCAGTGATCATCTGTATTATCTTTTTACTGCAGGAGGAGATCCGGGAGAGGTTCACAGTTATTTTAGCCCATATAATAGTCCAATCGATGCTTTTGTGATATATTATTCCGTGCTTTCGGATTTTGAGCGGAATCTTTTTGCGAAAGGTTGATGGCTTCGGCACCACTTATCAATGACCTGAGTAACCCCTAATCTATGTTAATCAGTGTTAATCATACCCTCTTCCCCTTTCAAGGTTCTTCATGCCTCTTACCCGAAATTTATTTGGTTCAATCTCTTTTCCCTCCCTGAAAACATTCTCTATAAACTTATTGCCTTCGTCTATCATCCCGCGTATTTCAGTCGTGGTGTAGCCAATAGGTTCGATCTGCTTCAACTTCAAAAAGTACAATTTCGTCTGCCTCGTAAACCAGTCATCAGGAAAGTCATCAGATACCAGAAGAAGGTCAATATCGCTGTGCGGATAAAAGTCACCTCTACCCCTCGAACCAAACAATACCACTCGCTTCAATCTAAACTCTCTGTCAACTCTTCTGCAATATTCGATCACTCGCTCTATTATTGAGTCTGTTTCTCCACCCATTCAAGCAACCTCCTGGCATTTTTCACACATTCTTCGCTTCTTTTGCCATCATAATAGCGATAGGGCGCTTGATTTCCACCTATTGCGTCCGGATAGCGGGTTTCAATATAATGAGGATCAAGCTCACTTGCACCGTGTCGCAATGCAAGAAATTCATCATCCTCAATCGACAGAATGTCTTTTAACTCATCCAGTAAGTCAACAGTGCTGTGTGTCCACGGGAAATCAACGCCATTTAGAAGGAACAGAGACTTTATGGCTTTTTCTCCTGCTTGCTGGGAACAGGCGCAGACCCCGTTGCTATGTGTCGATCGTGGCGGAGTTCTCGGCACCCCATACATTGGGCGTTCGAACTCGACCCATATAAAACCTTCCCAAGAGCGTGGGTCAACACCACATAATGTGACAGTGTCTGACCCGATAAGATTAATAACATCTGCCGCCAAGAATGGCTTGTATGAAGAAATACAAGACGTCCACCATCGTTGCGATAGCGATTGCTGGATTCATGGTAGTTATAATGCTGTTATCTCCACTTATGGCTTTTTTCTGGGGAGGAAACGATGATTCCGATCATACCGCTCAGCCCACACCAACGCCTGATGATCGTATACCACTCAGCCGGGTCGGAAAACTCATCGATCACCGGTTCGATTCGATTGCGGATGGGCTCAACATGAGCCCTCCAGGTGTGATTGCGGCAAGATATATCAGCGCCGAAGGTCTGGAAAGAACACCGCTGGAACCTCTGATGTATCCCCAAAGTATCTATGGCACGAACATCTCCCAGGGATATCTTGCCATGTTTGGGGATGGCACACAGGTCGAATTGCACACACTGAATCCGAGAAAGTTTTCATTCGGATTCATCGTCTCTCCCGGATATCATGATTATCCGGTGCTGATCCGAAACAAGGATATATGCAACATCATGGGTGATCCGTGCATCATGGGTCCACGCGGCAAGGTCGAGGAAACGGTCGATGTGATCGAGAATGAGAACGCATCAAACTCGTATCCGTATTTCAGGGAATTGCTTGAGCAAGTGGATCTTGATGCGCCTGTTCAGATGGTTACAATGTACTCACCGGTTGCACGCCAGTACTATGATGCGATGCGCGCTGTGGACGGTCAGTGCGAGCGTACCATCATAAGCATCGGCATCACCGAGAATGCGACCGCCCGTCTGAATGAACTCGCAGCGAACACGACCGATGAGATCGAATGTAATGTGACCTTCGGCGAAGGCGATCTGAATCTCACCATCGCGAGGATTACCGGAGATTTTGAGTCGGTGATGGGCGCGGAGATATACTGATCGACTGGTACGCTTCCGAAATATCTCACCGGATAACCCCATGATCATACTATCAGGCGGAACCGGAACACCAAAACTCCTTGCAGGAATGAGAAGAACCATTCCGGAAGAGGATATCACTGTTATCGTAAACACAGCAGAGGATGTATATGTCTCTGGAAATCTCGTGTGTCCTGACATAGATACGGTTCTGTACCTGTTTGCAGACACAATCGACACCACAAAATGGTGGGGCATACGCGATGACACATTCACCACCCACGAATTATTAACAGATGTCGGGTATCATGAACTCATGCGGATCGGGGATCGGGATCGTGCAACCCATATCCTGCGATCAGACCTGATCCGCAAGGGCTACAGTTTAACAAAAGCGATCCGTGAACTGGCGCACTCATTTGGTATCATTGCAACCATCCTGCCGATGACCGATTGCGAGATAGCAACCCACGTCATCACACCGGAAGGGAGCATGCACTTTCAGGAGTACTGGCTCACGCATGCAGGAGAGCCAGAGGTGCTCGGCGTGCAGATCAATGGCATCGAGGATGCCGCACCATCTGATGCGGTGCTCTCTTCTTTTGATAACGACGATCAGGTTCTGATCGGTCCGAGCAATCCGATCACGAGCATCGGTCCGATAATTGCGCTACCTGGAATGCGTAAGATTTTGCGCAAGAAACGAGTGATTGCAGTAAGTCCGATTATGGGCAGTGCACCGGTCAGCGGACCTGCTGGCAGACTGATGCACGCATGCGGATATGAGGTCTCGTCAGCAGGCGTGCTTGAATGCTATCGTGACTTTCTGGACGTCCTCGTAATCGATCAAAATGATATTGATATCAAAACCGGTGATATTGAGATCGTGCGGACAGACACGATGATGACGTCTATTGATAAGAGCAGGGCATTGTCTCAACTGGTCGTTGATCTGTTCACGCATCTTTGATGGTGAGAGAACCCCTCTGTTTCAACTGGAGATTATGGTCTTTCCGAAAAGTTTGTATATTTTCTTGCAGGTTAACCACGAGATTTCACGAGATTTACACAAGATTGATCTCGTGGAAATCTGTGTAATCTTGTGGTTCCTTTTCAATTTGTTATCGGAATGACTATAACTCAATCCCTGATCAGACGGATCGAACTCTTCCAGCCAGCGCTCAGTTCAATCTCATTATTCCATCCGGATTTCGCATAACAATCGATTATCTGAATTTTATCCCCGACATCGAGGCGCATATCGGCGTGTTCACCCCAGAGCGCAACCCTGATTCTGTTATCTCCTGTTTCGTCCGAGACATAGATGTTCGTCACCCTGGATATCCCTCCATCGCTGCGTGTGATTTCTCTTGTATCGTCGAGCCCTGTTACATAGCCAACGATCGTAACCGTCTCATCAATACCTATATCAGAGATTGGGGTGATATTTTCGACATAATTCACTGTTCCATCGCTTTTTTTGATGTTCCCCTGATCTCCGATCTGAATCTCTGTTCCGCTATCATAGTAGTTCTCGCGCGTGTATCCGCCTGTGATTTCTATGCAATCTCCAACATTCAAGCTTCCCGTAATCTCTGTTTTATCATCCCACAGCGTCACCCGGATCTTGCCTGTTTCGTCCCCGATCATGATGTTTCCAACGCTGCCGGTGCTGTTCAATCCATCTTTGCGGGTGAAGGTGCGGATATCGCTGATATTGAGCACCTGCCCTATTACGTTCACATCGATCATACCAGGGCTGAGGTCTGCAATGGAATGTGGTTTGAGATGCACTGCAATCTCTTGCCTGGGTTCGATCGTATCGATGTGTCCTGTTCTGCCGACCGAAACCTCAGTTGCGCCTGCATAACCCTCCTTTGCATATCCGCTGATCTGCAGGTGCTCTCCAACCTCGATCTTATTTGCGACATCGACAAGTTCGTCCCAGAGCGAAACCCGTATTGTTCCGGTCTCATCCCCGACCTTGAGATTCGCAACCCTGCCGGTTGAGCCATCGCTGCGTGAAAACTCATGTATGTCAGAGATGGATACCACCTTGCAGGCGAAACACACGTTGCTGCTATCAGGTGCGATATCCTTAATTTTTGTGATGGGCACGTCTGCCCCGAGTTCCTGGATAACCAGCAATGCCGCAGTCTCTTCATCGCATAAGCCCCCCATTGTCGCAACCTTTTCATCGATCTTTGCCTTGAAATCATCAAACGTGATACGATCGCCCAACCGTTCATAGATCTTTGTTATTTCATCCATTTCGATACTCTGTGCGATCCTGAGTATTATTGGTTTCTGATAGCGCTCTTACGATAACAAGAAGACCGCTGCGCATACCACAGTAGTCCACCTGTGATCTACAACAGCATCCTCTGTGATGCATGCGATTTCAATATCACCGCCGGAAAGTGTCCTGTGCATCTCTACTGCGCGATCGCATGCGATCCTGCACGTCTCATCCTTGCGTTTATCGAATGTATGGCATTCTGCAAGATACCCCAATGTAAAGGTATCCTGTGGCAGTGCGCATCCGATGGACGCCGAGATCAGCCTGCCAGCATCACTGGATGCATTTCTCGAGAGCACAACAAAGATGATCTCTCCGGAACTGAGTTCTGATAGCCCTTCTTCCTTCGAGATAATCAAGCATCCGGGAGGCACGATCGAACTGACTGTGACGAGATTCAGATGTTCGATCCCGGCATCGCGCAGCGCCATGCCAAACGATACCAGATGATCGTTATGCCTCCCAGTCCCGCTGGTAAAGAATAGTTTTTTCGGAATCAGGTGTTTTGCATCCATGTTATATATACCCAAGCGCATCCTCGATTCTACCGAGTTCAGGTCCGGTGGTGTCGGCGCCTGCGAGATATCCTGCAGAGTTCGCAAGCAATCCTGCTCCGATCAACGGCGATCCGAAGTTGACAGTCCCGATGTCGACAGGTAGATCGAATGTATCCTCAAGGATTGCCATTTCAGAGTCGCTCACCCTCGGATGCACCAGCACACCCTTGTTGGTGGCGATTCCAGCCATACCGACCGTTTTCAGCCCGGCGATGGTTCCCCTGCGCACATCCACACGCAGCGCATCCTCGATCATCGTTACCGCCCGGTCAGACAGAACAGGGTGCACAATCGCAGCGGTATCATTTGCAAGAATGATATTTCCTACAGCGGTCATGACGCTCGGGATATGTTGCACGCAACCAAACTCCTGCAATTGTTCAACCTCCCCTGAGTGCGCATATCTCGAAACCACGAATCCATTGCAGTTTCCACATGATAGCGATCCCACAACAGAACTTCCTGCAATCGAAGTCTGCACAATCGGTATATGCAGTGCATCCTCGATCTGATGCGCGATCGCATCAGGCGTGCCAATCGGAATGAGCGCTATCTTCTCGGTCACTGTGGCAAACACCCCGAGTACGGTACTGCCATTGAGTGTCAGTTTTCTATCCAGTGACCATCACCTCTTAAAGAAAAATTTTTCAGAAGTTTGTTTCTATTTGTTTAGCTAACCACAAGATTACACAGATTTACACAAGATTTCTGTGTTAATCTTGTGTAATTTCGTGATTTTTTCATTTCTACTATACCAACAGGTTTGTTTTCGTCAAGCAAGCTCCGCCTCAACCTTTTCACAAAAGGTTGATCAAAAACTGCCCTCCGGGTGGGGTTCATCAATATATCCATCAAGCAAGTTCCGCCTCAACAGCGCCATCCTCAAATCGCACAGCACGCACCCTGATGCGTCTCGGTGGCTTCTGTGAGCCGCGCCTCCAGATCGCTTCATTGATCGTGCGATCCAGTTTGACGCTCGCCAGATCGGTCTTCAGATGTCTTGTGAGATACGCACGCACTTCTCTTACTGCCCGTTTACTCCGCTTCCATCGTGGGGTACTCTTAACAGATCGCAGTGGTATCGTATATATCTGTTCCTTTTCCATCATAATAATCAATCCTTGATGCTGTTCCGTCTCCAGTGACGTCTTTTCGGATGTGTTGTCACCTTCCTGTTTGTTTTCATGATCGCCCAAACAGGAACACGCTGATTCTGATTATATGCCTTTGCAAGCAGTTTCTTCTGTCCTTTTGTCTTTTTGCTCATATCATCACGTCATGCTTTCAGATGTAAATCAATCTTCTTTGTGCCTATCAATGTATCGTCTGTATACACCTCGATTGTCACATGGTATAGTCCCGCGATTGATACGCCGCTGACCTTCGCTGGCAGATCAAACTCTGCACACAATGCACAGGATTCTCCGCTTTCGATTTGCTCGGTAAATTCGAGCGAATATGTTTCGGTTTTTTCTTCATCGGATTTCGTTTTCAAAGCCAGATTGGCAGCAAAGTTATCCAGTTTGACAGCGGTTGCGGTCATAACAATCTTTTCTTTCATAACGGTCTCGTTTCCATTATTAAAAATCGTTATAGTCGCTTCAGAAGGCTCCCCAAGTTTCAGTTGGGATGTGTCAATCGATTTGATGTATGGTTGCTCTGGTGGCGTCCATGGGGCAGGTGTGGTCTTTGGCTTCTGTTCAGGTGATTCATCACCACCGAGGCAGCCGAATGCAAAACATGCAATGACAATTATAATTACAATCGTGATCACATTTCTTGTAGTTTCATTGATTCTCTTCATAACTCCATACATTATCTCATCATATTAAAAATCTATGGATACACGCCCGATGGCATTGCGGAGGAACTACTATGCCAACGTATGCCGATAATAGTTGATGCGATGAATGGCACCATCGTCTGATTCAATCTGCTTTATCAGGTCGTCCTCGTCTTTTATGTGATAATGCCGCATAATATCGTTCAAACCGGTATCCCATGTCTCGTTTTACGGACCGGACGCATGCCGTGTTCCGGTGTCGCAACATGCACCGAAACTACATGACCCTCAACAAGTTCAGCGTCCTCGAATTCTTTTGACAGTTCATCATCTGATTCGATCTGCTTTATCAGGTCATCCTCGTCTTTTATGTGATAATGTCGCATGATTGTTACCTCTTGCATTTTTCCCTATAAATCCTTTTGTGCCTATCCGATGGTTCATAGGCAGTAATTACACGAATTCTGTTACCTGACAAAGGCACAACGATGACCATTAGAATCCTTCCAAATGACTCGCCAAGCACAGCATATCGGATTTCGTTGTCAACACGCACCTTGCGCGGTATAAACTCGTGGTTGAAAACCTCCTCTATCTCGAATCGCTTTACACCATGCTTTAGTAGGTGATTGTATGTTTCATGCGTGAATTCCAGTCGGGTGCGCTTCCAATCGACCATGTCATCACTTCGTAGTTGCTGCCTTAAGAATCTCTTTTATCCGCGCCTCACATGCTTTCAGACGACACTCGTACGTTCCCTATACACTTCCTAACATCTCAAAAAACCACTGAAAAACGATGCAGCGTAAGAATCACACCCATTCGTAATGCGCCATCACCTCTGGCTTAAAATCGTACAGAAGACTGTTCTCGACATATCCAAAGAAGAGGCAGCCTTCACATTCTTCTGATGCCCTTTTCCGTACTTCTCTCGATCTTTTCCAGACATTTGCAATCCCGTCCCTGACATCTCCGAGATGAATCCTGTTCACCCTGCAGTTCTCGATCCTGCCATCAGCAGTGACATGGAGGATGATATCGCTGACATGGCATCTGAAATCAGGTTTCAATCGTTTTATCATCTCCAGATATGTCAGGGAATTGATGATCGGAAATCTATTCTTTTTTAGTCCGATGATCTGATCGACTGTTCTCTCGTACTTTTTCACATCTCTGATCCCGATCTCATCCCATACCTCATGATCGATCCCGCTGAATTCGTGGATTGGCTCGAACGATATTCGCACACCGAGATCACGCGCTAAATAGATCAGATTCCTGATCTCATCCAGATTCTTTCCGCTGATAACACAGTTCATAAGGATGCTGTGTCCTTCCTTTTTTGCCTCCATTATCCCGTCCAGTACGTAATCGAAATCGATGCCTCGTATCTCTTTAAATGTTTTTATTCCATCAACAGAGACAGACAGGTAGTCGAGGTCAGATAGATCGTGAATTCTCTTTTTCAGAAGTTTTCCATTGGTTATGAGCGAGGTCACCATACCGATTGAGTGGGCATGTTCAAGGATTTCAGGGAGGTCTCTTCTCATCAGCGGTTCGGCAGTCCATGCATTGTATATCTTGATTCCAAACGATCTGGCGCAATCGAGGAGACTAAATATCTCTTCGGTATCCATCTCCTCGCCTTCCTCCTTCCAGTACTCGCAGAACTTGCATTGCAGGTTGCATCTCGCATTGATCCCATGTGACAGGACAAACGGTCTTTTTCTGACCCTGAGCTGCCAGAGGGCTTTTGATGCCAGTACTGGTGAGAATGCCATGAGAATTCATGAGGTGTAAACGGATTTAAATATTGAGTTCGGGGATGGGTTTAAATTATTGGATCGTAGATCAGAACGAACCATGAACATCGAACAGATCATCACCCGACCGAATGTATGCGAGAGAGGTATGCGATGAAGATTCTGATCATCGGATACAGCACCAGATATCTCGTCTGCGCTGCCAGACGCGCAGGATATACCGTGTATTCTCTTGATCACTTTGGAGATGTCGATCTTTTGAGATGCGCAGATAAATATGCAGGGTTTGATGAGATAACAAGCGATGATGAATTACTAAGTATTTTAGATCGCTTAAATTGGGATTTTGATGCAATCATTCTTGGCACAGGATTTGAGTATGCAAATCCGGGGGGATATCGTGTACTGAACAACCTGCCTGAGATCATGAGATCGACCGGCAATAAAAGATCTTTTGCAGGGAAGATAAAATCTCTTGGATTCAAACATCCTGAAATCTATGATATCAAGGATGATCTCAGGTATCCTGTCATGATAAAACCGATCTATGGTGTCGGAGGATTGAAAAACAGACTGGCGTACAGCAAAAGAGAGATCATGGAATCCGGAGATGATATATTGATTCAGGAGTATCTTGAGGGAATCCCGGCAAGTGTTTCTGTCATCTCCACGCGCAAGGACGCGGTAGCGGTCGCTCTTAACGAACAATTGATCGGAACGCCGTGGCTCACCACACATCGATTTGCATACTGCGGAAATATCACGCCATTTCAAAGCGAATACAATGAAGAGATGTGCGAAATCGCTGTTCAACTAATTCTGAAACTGGAACTCATCGGATCAAACGGTGTCGATTTCCTGATCACAGAAGAAGGTCCTGTCGTAATCGAGGTGAACCCACGGTTTCAGGGCACGCTCGATACCGTTGAATATGTTTCCGGAAGCAGTGTCTTCGATGCGCATGTGAAGGCATTCGAAGGAGAGTTACCAGAGATTGACGCCTTTTCCGGAGATGGGTTTGCAGGAAAGGCAATCGTATTTGCTGATCACGATCGTATCATCGATGAGGAAATCTCAAAAAAACTTGCGAGAGAGAATATCATGGACATTCCGCAGGTTGGATGGGGGATTCCTGCAGGAGCTCCGATAACGACTCTTTTTTGTAAAGGGAGCAGGCGGGAGCAGGTGCTGCAGGAATTGAGGGAGGCTGCTGACAGAATTAAAAGATTAACATAAATCAGTACGAAAATATAAGGCAGCAGCAACCAATAAATATCATACACGATACACCACATATCAGAAGGAAGTACATGTCAATAAACATCGGAATGGTACTGATCTGGATATCGTTTGCAGGTTGTCTCGGCTCTGCGATCTATGGATTATGGTACTATTTCAACAGAAACACAAGGATGCACGTCGCATCACGAAGATTTGAGATGATAAGTCTTGTTGCATGTAGTCTTGCTGTCATACTGCTTTTGTATTATCTGCTGGATGTCAGGGCATGTTATCTGTATGTGTTTCGATTCTCCTGCGAGACATTCACGACACTGTACAAGATATCAGCGTTCTGGGCAGGACAGGAGGGTTCGCTGTTTATATGGGCATGGTTCACATTGATATGTATAGCGATGGTGCGCACCGATAACAAAATCGGTGAGATCGTGAAGATCACCGGTCTGTTCGTGGCAGCATTTTTCCTTTTGCTGCTTGCTATCAGAAGTCCGTTCGCACTGATCTATGGAATAGATCACGAGGGACATCTTCTTTCAACGAATACCGATATCTTTGCATCCGCATACCCGATAGCAAGCGCATACGCACAGGGCATGAATCCCCTGCTCCGCAACCCATGGATGGTGATTCATCCACCGGTCGTCTTCTTAGGATATGCCGCCTCAGTGATACCGTTTGGCGCTGCTGTCGGCTATCTCTTAACCAGTGACCGACGATGGACAGAGATTGCTGAACCAGGGAGTAGAATCACATGGCTATTCCTAACGCTTGGGATCGGCATCGGTGGATTCTGGGCTTACGAGGTTCTCGGATGGGGTGCGTGGTACTGGAGCTGGGACCCGGTGGAGACGTCCTCGCTCATCCCATGGGTTGTGATGACCGCGTATCTTCATACCCAGTTTCGGATGAAGCGAAACCATGAATACGAATTGCTTGCGCCAGCGCTTGCGATGCTCTCGTTTATTCTCGTTATATTTGCAACCTTTGTCACGAGAAGCGGACTCTGGGCATCTCAGCACGGATTTGCAACATCGCTTGAAGGGAAGGTTATCGGTGCGTTTCTGGTCGGGCTGATCATCATAAGCATTTATATATTCCAGCGCAGATACCGGATGGAGTCTGATATCACCTGATCACCAAAAGACTCTTTGATAAGGGTCGCTACTATATAGCACTCCTCTGCGCGGGGGTAGCCAAGCCAGGTCAACGGCGCAGGACTTAAGATCCTGTTGTGAAGACATACGAGGGTTCAAATCCCTTCCCCCGCATCATCTCCCAAATCGCTCCCTGATCGTGCTCTCACGCAGGAC
>JAYEGV010000241.1:0-5728 GCA_034659235.1 Methanobacteriota archaeon | reverse complement strand
GCGGGGGTAGCCAAGCCAGGTCAACGGCGCAGGACTTAAGATCCTGTTGTGAAGACATACGAGGGTTCAAATCCCTTCCCCCGCATCATCTCCCAAATCGCTCCCTGATCGTGCTCTCACGCAGGACTTCGTATCCGAGATCCTCAACGATTGCACGGATACGATTCCGCTGTGCAGCATTCATCGATTTCCGGTCGAAGTATGCAAAATCCGCACCCGATTTCATCATTGCATCGCGTATCAGGGAGCAATCGAGAAAGTCCAGCTGGTACTTTGGGAAGTTGTGCCCGAATGTGATTTTTGTTTCGAAGATCAACGTTGTCTGCCGATGTGCATAATGTCCCCCGCCAAAGCCAACCGCAACCGGAGCATCAAACTCATGCAGATCCAGAATCGCGGCGGCAACGATTCTGCCTGCGTCGGAATCTGCCCATTCATTCTCGGTGCTTCCGATCTCGATGTATATCGATGGTACTATGAGTGCAGTCGGACCGTGATGCGTCGATTCCATAGACACGCCATAATCACTATCTGTAGCCAGATCACGCATCGAATACAGAAACGATTTCAGTACCTGCGGCGCTGCAGGTGCAAGTTCGTGCGGATCTCCTCCGAATTTATTATCACCGACATTTCCTGTGAAATGTGCAGAGAACAGTCGTTTTTTATTATCGCTCCTGTGTTTTGATGCGAAGATGATCAAATCTGCTGGCAATCCACGTTCAACAAGTTCGTGATCGATATGATCGCAGAAGATATGGAGTTTATCGACCTCAACGATCCTGAATCGCTCAGACTCGCAGATGTTTCCATCGCACTCCCAGTCGTGGATTGCAAGCAGATTCTCCTTGATGTTCATGCTTGCCTGATCAGGTGCGGAACATATTATCGTGATTTTTGAGTGCATAAATCAGAATTCTGAAGAACTCCATCCGCTTCTTCGTGCTACCGCAGTCAGGCACACACGTCATTCACTAATCAGTCCAGCCGCAACCAGCGTGTTCCTCAGTTTCTGCTCGTTTTGCGAATCCATCGGTGCAAGCGGAAGTCTGAGAGGTCCGTTTGCAAGACCGATCATGCCTGCAGCAGTCTTCACAGGGATCGGATTCGTCTCGATGAACATCGCTCGCACGAGTGGAGCAAGCTGGTAGTGCAGACGTCTCGCCTCATCAGGATTGTTATTCATGATCGCGTTTACGAAAGCAACCGTCTTTGCAGGAGCGATGTTTGCAACAACCGAGACAACACCCGCGCCCCCGAGCGACATGATCGGCAGCGTCAGGGCATCATCGCCAGATATCACTATGAAGTTCTTACCCTGAGTCAGCTCGATTACACGTGATACCTGTTCCAGAACGCCGCTTGCCTCTTTGACGCCGATGATCGTTGGAATATCTGCGAGTTCCGCTATCAATTCCGGATCGAGATTGATGCCTGTCCTTGACTTGATATTGTACAATATCAGCGGTATATCGACAGCGCTTGCAATCGCATCAAAGTGCGCGATGATTCCGTTTCTGTTTGGCTTGTTATAATATGGTGTGATCAGTAGTGCTGCATCAGCGCCGGCATCTGCTGCATGTCTGGTGAGTTCGATCGCCTCTCTGGTGTTATTTGAGCCGGTTCCGGCGATTACAGGAACCGTAGAACAGTCAACTGCGATATCGATCAGTTGTTTGTGCTCTTCGAGCGCCATTGTGGCTGATTCACCGGTGGTGCCGCAGGGAACGATACCGGAAACCCCGTGCTCGATCACATACCTGACATTTTCACGAAAACCGATTTCATCGATCATGTTGTCGGGCGTAAACGGGGTTATCAGCGCCGGCATAACACCTCTGATCTCCATAGCACCACCTATATTACCGTTTTACGTTGCGCAATCACGTTTCTACGTGTGATATAACCAGCAACCCTGTTCCGTATGGTCTTGCTGGTGATGTCGGTGTGCACGGCAACCTCCCTCTTATTGGTCTCGAAATCGGTTCCGAATGCATAGCCGCGCTTTGCAATCAACTCGTTTGCAATTTTTTTGATGTACGTTGGTCGGATATTTCCCATGTATAACGTGCTATGGCGGTCTGACATATAAATATTGCCTTGACACCGATAACAGAGATGTGATTACATCAACAAATTTTTTTTTGGAAACACTGGCTTTGGGACGAAGTTCACGTACACCCCTACCTATGCCAATGCGGCACCATGCCTTCCATGATCTCAAGATACCGCCCTCCGGATGTCGTGCACCACAAGCTTCAACCGCGTCTCAGTCTCCTTTCGCGAATCGAGTCTCTTCTCCAAGCGTGCGCGCCAAATCTGCACTTCACCATCGAATTAACCATTTCCGAGATTGAACGCTTGTGATAATCTTCTAACCACCTCTGAGGATCGTTCCAGAGCGAAAAGAGCATAGCATACCATCCTGCGAATCCTCTGCTCTTGAAAGTTAAATTACTGCGAGGTAGAAAGTATGGCGTGACGTGATTTGCCGAAACCAGATCGGGATGGCAACTGAGTGTCTGATCAAAAGCCTCTGGAAACATGGTAGTTTCTCCAATCGAGTGATCCGGACTTATGGATATGCCTAAAATCAGTTTATACTGAATCCCTACACCCACGACGCATTAAGAAAACCTTCTCTTCGCAGCAGAGTTTGATTCCGGAAAACTGTCGTCTGACTGTTCCTTGCTCAAAGACTTTGATTTCTTGTGATTCTTATTAGAATTCTGTTTTTGTCGTTTATGGCGTAGTTCTCCTTATTCGATGCGCTAAAACCGGTACCATCGAACAAGAATGTGATCTCTTTGCCTTCTACGCTTTCATTGGTTATTACTACGATTTTATCCGGAATCTTATTTACTGGATCTCGATCATATCCGCATTCTATTGTTTTATAAGAAAAATGGCAGCTTATTCCCAATTTCTCCTGGAATAGAAGTAAAACTCTGTTAGACGATTCTGAGCATGTTTGCAGCAATAGAGTCTTTGTGATGTCGTGTGGGTGAGCTCACAGAGGGAGGTGTGGAGTGGTAAGGTTGTCGGTCGAATAATATTGTTCCAAAGCCCATTCCGCACAACATTTAATAACCTCCCGGTCAAATTATATTTCACGATTGCTGGGAGGCAGAGGAGTTGGGTATATATTCAGATGATAACGCACAGGGCAGCCTAGATTTTCTGGCTGCGATTTCCATATTTCTGCTCACAATGACGTATCTCATGCTGCAGATCCCAACAATCTTCGCACCATTTGAGTCTCAGAGCACCGATCTTCAGCCAGTTGCGTACCGGACATGCATGATTCTCGCTGAGGATACCGGATGGTGGCGCAACAACACCAGTAATGCGGATGGGGTAGACTGGGAGAATGCTTCTTTAAATGATACCTGCAGGATCGGACTTGCTGCGAATAAACACAATCCCAACAACTTCTCAAAACTGATGAATCGCGGAAAAATCTGTATTTTGAGTGAAAATAAGATAAAAGAACTGAATAGGACGTATAACTCCAATACGATCATCAATCACAGCAACAAGAGTTACACGATGCACAACTGGATCAGATACCTGCTCGGACTGGACATCATCAGAACATACTCATACAATATCTCGTTGCAGTATCTGAACGGCACGACCGCAGATCCGGAATATATCCCAAACAACACACATCCCGTGCTATGCATCGGAAATCCGGTTCCTGAAATGACAGAAGTTGAAAAGATGGAACGTCTGGTAGCTATCGAAGGTGATTGTGATTTTAAAGATCTGTACATCGATGATACCAACACATCGAATATCACCATGTGCCTGCCGCATCTCGATTCATTTACTGTCGGGTTTAAAGATTTTGCAGAGGAGAATCGAACAGCAGATGCTCGATTGAATGTGACCTTGAATAATACGGATTATAACAATCCTGCAGTTTCAGTCATCAACGAGTCTGGTCTGTTTGTCGGAGGCTGGCATACGTTCAACAGGACGGTGATTGATGATTATCTCTGCGATTCCAATAACATCACCGTGAACGTCTCGTGGTGCAACGTATCATATATGTGGGTCAATCGATCGGATTGGGGCGATCGTATCGGTGGTATGTCGATGCCGTCTGCAAAACTGGTGGTGTGTATATGGTAGCCGGTGAATTGATGCGTGATGAGCATGCCCAGCTCCAGACACTCGAAGGGTTCGCTGCCGCCCTGTTGATGGTCGGCACGGTCTATCTCGTGGTTACTGCGGTTACGATGAGCGTGCCCCAGACCGAACTGCACGTCGATGCACAGCTCAAGACTTACGGGCGGGATGCGCTTGCGATACTGGATGCGTCCCTGCCGCCAGAGGAGGACGGTGATTATTATACGAGTCTGCTCAAGAATTCGGTTGTTGGCTGGGTGAATAGTGTGGAGGGCGCGACGAGTTTTGAGACAGAAGAGTTTACACCGAAAAATTCTGGTGGGAATAATACAACATACAAGTTCAAATTCAGAACTCCCTCTGGCTGCCTCGACAATCATACCTTTGAGGCGCGAATCCCGAACAACACCAATATCAGTCATGCATACGTCATGCTCACAGGGATGCCGAGGCTGGATACCGGAGTTTGTGATGACCCGCAGATCGGTGAAAAACTCCCTCTGGTGCTCTCGAACGCATCGTTCCCCGACTACTTCGGATGCGCAATCGCACACGGCGATGTGAATTATGATGGGGTGCAGGATATGGTCGTTGGAGCTTACAATTTCAGTTCAGGCGCGGTGTACATTTACTACGGCAACAACACAGGCATCGTTGCGTGGATGAATGATGGACCAAACGTCACGATCACAAACCCGGGCGCACCATGCGACTGCTTCGGCTGGGCTGTGGCGTGCGGGGATGTGAATGGCGACAATGTTAGTGACGTGATCGTGGGTGCACCGAATAACAATACGACAGACACCGGTATGGTGTACGTATACTATGGTGGCGCAACGCCTTCGAGTCACCCGGATGCTACCATCGACAATCCGAGAGGTACAGGGAAGTCCGGCGGATGGTTCGGCTACTCGCTTGCATGTGGCGATGTGAATGGGGGCTCCGTGGCAGATCTGCTCATAGGAGCTCCAGGAGTGGAGGAGTATTCGGTCACCAACAGAGGGAATGCCTTCGTCTACTATGGTCCGATATCCGGAGATTATGCACTTAACAACGAGAGCGTCAAACTGCACAACCCATGTAATGAGAGTGGCTTCTTTGGCATCTCTACGGCATGTTTCAACGTCAACGGAGACGATTTTGGTGATATCATGGTGGGTGCAAACCATTCCAACCGAACGTATATTCGATTCGGCGCTGCATCGATACCCGCCTCTATCAGTGAGATAAATCACACACTCTCTGGCGACTCTGGCTCTGGTTTCGGTATCTCAGTCTCCTCCGCGGGAGATGTGAACAAGGACGGCGCGGATGACCTGATCGTGGGTGCGTCGAAGAACGATAGCGCATACATCTTCTATGGCGGATCATTGCTTGACAATACCTCTGACATCAACCTGACTGGTCCATCGGGTTGCGGAATATCGGTATCTGCATCTGGCGATGTCGATAGCGATGGATATGCAGGCGTGATCGTTGGGGCATCCAGTGATGGTGCAGGGGTCTTCTATGATGTTGATCTCGAAGCCGGGACGATCTTGATGTTGGAAAGCACCGCTGCTGGTGGCAGTGTTGTCGCGGGTATCGGCGATGT
>JAYEGV010000240.1:0-4291 GCA_034659235.1 Methanobacteriota archaeon | reverse complement strand
GCGATCATGGGCTTCAAGGTCTCCCGCCTGTGGGATCCGCCATATCTGCAGGTCGCTCTCGATAATCCGGATATCGATCAGGTGCTGCGGATCGTGAAAGCACTGCCAGATAGCGATCATCTCATTCTTGAGGCTGGCACCCCGCTGATCAAACGGTATGGTGTGGATGTGATCGGGAAGATCAGGGAGGTTGTGCCGAATGCATTCATCGTTGCTGATCTGAAGACGCTGGATACTGGCAATCTTGAGGCTCGTATGGTTGCGGATGCAACTGCTGATGCCGTTGTGATATCAGCGCTCGCGCCCATTCAAACGATTGACAAGGCGATTGAAGAGGCGCACAAAACAGGGATATATGCGGTGATCGATACACTGAATCTGCCAGATCCTGTTCCGATGCTGCAGAAACTTGACGTTCTTCCTGATGTTGTCGAACTGCACCGTGCGATCGATGCCGAGAGTACCGAATATCAGTGGGGCAGTATTCCGGCGATCAGGGCACTGAGTGACAGGATATTAGTGGCGGTCGCTGGCGGCATCAGGGCTGATACCGTGCGCGATGCAATGGATGCCGGAGCAGATATTCTTGTGGTTGGGCGTGCGATCACGAATGCGAAGGATGTCAGACAGGCAGCCGAGATGTTTATAGAAGGGCTTGCAAAAGAGGAGATCGATCAGTTCAGGGTGATGACTGACTTTTGATACATGCGGACCGGAGGCACTGTCTAAAAATCCGAGTGTTTTATCACCGCGGAGAGCGCAGAGGGCGCAGAGTTTAAAGACTGATCCGATTCTCTGCGTTCTCCGCGTGCTCTGCGGTAAAATTTAAGGATATAGTGATTTCACTGGATTTTCCGATTGTGCCCGGACTGGATATTCAAGAACAACCAGATGAAGGAGTGATCACGGGAGATCATTCCTCTTCCCGTTTCACAATCACCTGGTCGATGTTGATCTTAGCATTCTTCAGGACTATTCTGATCCCGGCACCAGATGGCATAGCCATACCTGCAACTGGTATACCGGCTATCGGCACTGCTTCCGGCACAGCCATAGCAGGAACAGCAGGTGTTTCCTTCTCCTTCTTTTTTTCTGCCTTCTCTTCTTTCTTCTTCCATTCCGCAACGATTGGATGATTCTTCTCGATAAGAAATGCTTTCAATGAATCAAGATCGGTTGCATCCTCTTCGGTTGCGATCGCATCCACGATATCCTCAGGAATGTCATCGATAACCCTGTCTTTCAGGTGTTTTGGAATCCAGCCAACCCGATTCCAGCCGCCGTCCGCTTGAATGAACTTCGGAGACCTGAAATAGTTGATTCCGATTCCGAGAAAACCAACGACCTGCTTGCCGCCGCCGGTCTGTCCAGCCATGTTTGCAAACGTAAGCCCATTCGGAGCGGGATTGGCATAATCCCGATCCACCCATCCGATGACATCGAGTTCGGGAATGTAAAAACCAACGACCTCAAAGCAGCCGCATGATGTATGAGGGGCATCAAAGAACGAGTGCAGTTTGATCCGGGAGTACTCGCCCTGCGAGAGCGATGTTGCAGCCTCATTGACCCCTGTATATTCACCGCCTACTGGATCGATACACTCTCCTTTTTCAATTGCAAACTGCGGACCCTCAGGATCGACCTTTGCTGCAGCTCTTCCATCGAACCAGTTGATCGCACCGCAGAGCGAGACCCTATCAGGAGTTACGACGCAGACATTGGTTGGGGCAAACGACTGGCAGAGTGTACACCCATAAAACGTATCCACATCCTCGTCATGCAGATCGCGTGTTCTCGCATCCCTTGCCTCGTATATCTCCCTCACCTCTATCAATCGTTTATCAATCTCTTCCAGGTCTGTGACGTACAGCGACTCCATCTTCTCAATAAACGGCATCTCGTTCTTAAAGAGCATCATGGTCGCTTTTGCAATCGGTTCAAAGGAATTGAGACCTTTTTTGATCGCATCCTTGCTGATACGAAGCCAGATATCGTATCGTTGATTCAGATGCATAAGACCATTGATATAATTCTGAAAATCATGATTTCGACGCTCAACGATTGCTTCAAGGTCCGGTTCCACTGCTTCGCCAGCGATTTTATAGATCATCGCAAAAGGATACCTTTCACCCTCTTTCATATCAGAGATGTCAGGACCGATCAGGGTGAACCCGTCATCCTCTACCTCGACCATATCTGCAGCACGCACCAGTTCAAAGCCCTTGCTCTTTGGTCCTGCCAGTTCGATGTACATATCGTCCTTTCTGATCCGTTCCCCTTCAAACATCGGGGATAACTCGAATGGGAATTCGTCTGCCATTACATGCCTCCTGGAGTTAGATGATGAATCATGACAATCTACTTAAACCTTGTTGTTTTTCATTCCATATATTCAAGTACCATCAGGTAGATATTTGGATGATGTCAGCACCAGCGAGTTCAGACGATTACACGAAATGGAGTTTGATCGCATCAGGCGAAGGGGCAGGCAGGATCGCAGCCCTGTACTTTGCAAGCATGCGAAATGAGGCGATAGCAGATAGAATCCTGCTGCTTAACAGTGCAAGAGCGGATTTAAAGAAGGTACTCGATGAAATTGCAGAGCATCTTGGAAGTAAAGAAGTAAAGATACTTGAAACGATCCGGAGAGAGCGTGTGCAACTGTTTGGCAGACAGAGTACCGGAACAGGCAATTTCTGGAAGGTAGGGGAGAACGAGGCGAGAATCGATTTCGATGAGATCATCAGAAGGCGGGTCGAGAGTCTCGGGCTAACAAGCGGCGATGCGATGTTTGATATCATGACGCTTGGTGGAGGAACAGGCAACGGCAGCATCCCGTACCTGATCGACCAGATGAAACACGGATCCGGGAGGACCGCTGCCGGACACAAGCATTTTGCGCTCTGTGTGTGGCCCGATGTGATCGAGGCTGATCACCGCCATTTCAACGCGATCTGCGGACTATCTCGATTACTCAAATACGGCAAGGATAGCCATCAGAATGCCGACATGGTGTTGCTTGTCGATAACACAACCCTCGGAAAGAGGATCGAACTCGATGAGGGTGAATCCAATTATTACTTCGAGATCAACAAACTGATCGCGCAGGCGATCGATCTGATGATGGCTCCTGGAAGAAAGAATACGAACCGGGTGATCGATGTCAATGATTACATCGTGTTCCCATCGCATATCGGTGTGTACCATGCCACACCATGCATGTCCACTGGCAATGATGTTGATCTGATCAGCCTCGAATCGGCACTCGATGATGCTGTCGAGAACGCGTTCTTCCCAATAGATCCTGCCACTGCAACGATGGTCTGGCTGATCGTACGCGTGCCAAAGCGCCACTTCAATCGCGGGCAGTTTGAGCAGCGAACGCTCGATCACACGTTTAGGGGATGGATAGAAGGAAATATCATCGGAAAATTGCGGTATTCTACGGTGACGTTTGTAGAAGAGGATATAGAGACATTTGATGTGCTTTTATTGCTCGGAGGGTTTAAACTCAATAAACTGGTCCCGGAATCCTTTGAAAAATACCTGATGTTCAAGGAATTGCTCGAACTGAACGCAACGAATGGCGAGATCTCGCTTGCGCAGTTTGGCGATGATGTCAGTCTGTCAACCGATGAACTGAACCGGATCGAGCAGAATCTGCGGGATTACATGGCGCATATCGACGATGTGGTGGGGCGGCTGAGCAGGTGAGTCAATCAGTCTTGTAAAGCTCTGATAGCTGGAAATATGATCCTCGGAATCGATCCCGGACTTGCAACCACTGGCTTTGGCATCATCGATGATCTCTGCTGCATCAAATATGGTGTGATCAGGACATCTTCGAATGTGCCGATCCAGACCCGCCTGCAGACGATCTTCCACAGAATAGAGGAGATTCTGGAGATATGCCAGCCGGACGAACTCGCCATCGAAAAGCTGTTCTTCTCCAGAAATGTAACATCCGCAATCGAGGTCAGTCATGCACGGGGAGTTATTCTGCTTGCTGCGTCCGAATATGATCTTGATGTCTCTGAGTACACACCAAATCAGATCAAACAGGTGGTTACAGGGTCAGGAAAAGCAGATAAGAAACAGGTGCAAAAGATGGTTGGAATGCTGCTCGGAATCGATGAGAAAATTCCTGACGATGCCGCTGATGCGCTTGCTGCCGCGATATGCCATGCGCATTCACAAACTGGTGTCTGATCGATTACAATCCCTGAAAACATACTTGCTCGAGGCACTGTCGATTTTTTCAGTGAAATCACTATATCCTCAAGTTTTACCG